>JBFLYD010000007.1 GCA_040756905.1 Acidobacteriota bacterium | reverse complement strand
ACTTTTTCAAATTCTGATTTCATCGAAAAAGTGGCCGGAATAAATCGGAATGGGTGGCCACTTTCAATCAGAATCAGTGGCCGGTTTGAATCGGAATCGATGGCCACTTTGGATCGGAATATACATTCAGTTGCTTGACAAAAAAATTATTAAATTTTATAATAATTTATAATTAAAAAAATTTAATGAAAAGGGATTTAATTTTCATCTTAAAGAAAGAACCAAATATAATAAAGATTCTAAAAATATAAAATATCTTATGTCATAGGGGGTGAGAATTAAAAGAAATGAAAACGGATGATTCATTTTTTATCAAACAAAAATAATAATAGGTGAGGCTGTTCAATAAGAAATAGGGGTTTAGATGTCATTTTTGATGTTGCCAAAAATTGGAAGCTTTAAAAAGCAAGGAATGACAATGAAAATTTTAAGAGACCCTATTAAGGGTAATTGCGGTAAACAAAATTTCAAACAATTCGTAAATCCTTTGTTTTTAAGGGTTTGCGAGTTATTGAACAGCCTTATATGTAAAAAGGAGGTACAATGAAAAAAAAGAAAAAACTAATTATTCTATTAACATTTCTAACCTTTTCATTTATTGCATCTTTTGGACAGACTCGTCAGACTGGAAAGTTAGATGGCAGAGTTATTGATATCAATAGCAAGCCTCTTCCAGGAGTTGAAGTTGCTATATCAAGTCCTTCTCTCATGCAACCCAAATTAGTAACAATAACAAATGTGGAGGGTATGTATTACTTTCCTGCATTACCACCAGGAGAATATCGCATCGAATATAAGCTTCCAGGTTTTAAAATACTGGTTCGAGAGGGAATTCAGGTTCGAGTAGGAGTTACTACATCATTGAGAATTACCATGGAGATGTCTCCCCTGGAGGAAAGAGTGGTCGTAAAAGGAGAATCACCAATGGTAGATCTCGAGAGCTCCAAGGTGTCAGTAAGTTTAACGAGTGAATTCTTAAAGAATCTACCCACTTCTCGGGATATCTGGGTTAACCTACAATATTCACCAGGAATCATCACCTCGAGGTTTGATGTGGGTGGAAATACAACTGGTACCCAAACAGGTTATGAAACTTATGGACAATCTGCCCAGAACCGCCCTCTAATTGATGGTGTGGATACCACAGAGGGAACAAGTGGGTCAGGATTCTACTTTGACTTTGCCGGGATCGAAGAAGTCCAGCTTACCACATTCGCTGCTGATGCAGAAAGAAAGGTTCCAGGTCTTACATACCAGATGATCGTTAAATCTGGAGGAAATGAATTTCACGGTCAAGCATATTTTGATTATGAAGATGAAAACTTTGCTAAAAAAACCAACATCGATGATGAACTACGTAAAAAGGGAGTAACGGTTGGAACACGAATGAGAACCTATTATGAGTATAGTGGAAATCTTGGCGGACGCATTGTAAAAGATAAACTATGGTTCTTCACATCTTTGCGTCGTCAGGCAGCAGCAAAATATGTGGTAGGTTATTTTCATCCGGATGGTAAACAGGGAGATGATTTTACTAACCTTGATAATATTACTGGCAAATTAACCTGGCAGATAAACAAAAATAATAAATTGGATTTGTTCATGATGTGGGGTAACAAGCACTTCCCTGAAAGAGGCGGGAGTCGTTTTGTTCCACCTGAAAGCACTTCAGAGCAGAACTCACCAACCCAGGCATCCAAGCTTCATTATACAAGAATTTTTAGTGAAAATGCATTCCTTGAGGTGATTGCTGGAAAATTTGGCTATAACTGGCCTATGGCACCCCACACAGATAAACCTGCTGGGTATGATGTTGGAACAGGAATGTATTTTGGCTCCCAGCCAGCATGGTATGGTGCTACACTTGCAGCAAACTGGTTTTTGGCACGACGTCGTTATCAATTAAACATTGTAGGAAACTATTATACTGAAAAGCTTATCAAAGGAAAGCACGATTTTCGTTTCGGAGTTGAAGTGCTCAATGAGCAAGGCAAAAGAAGAATCGTTGGATTTCCAGGACATGTTTATCATTATCTGAAATATGGAAAAGCCCTTTATGTGGAGCTATATAACACTCCTGTTAGGACTGATGACCGTCTCTGGACCTATTCTACATTCATTCAGGACAACTGGGCATTAACTAAAAGACTCGTCCTCAATCTGGGATTGAGATGGGATGCTTACGAAAATTATATACCAGAACAATTTTCACCTGCTGGTCGATTTGCTCCAGAACGAAAGTTTAGGGAGATTCGCAATGTTATCAATTGGAGTGACATAGCGCCCCGCATCGGAGCCTCATATGACTTAACCGGTGATGGAAAGACAGCTTTGAAAGCATTGTTTGGTCGTTACTACCATAATCCGAGCATAGGTCCCTCTGAAGCAGCTAATCCAAATGCCCTTGAGCGAAAGCGTTACACATGGGTTGACCGCAACGGAAATGGTTACTATGACCCTGGCGAGGAAGTAAGCCTTATAACTGTGCTGGGTGGTCGCTTTCAGCGTGTTGACCCCAAATTAAAGCATCCTTACACAGATGAATATGGAATCATACTTGAGCGGGAAATAATTCCCTATATAGGTCTTCGAGTAGGATATCTTGTGAAAGAAAGTAAAAATTTTGATCAGACAATCAATGCCGCATGGCCATATAATGCTTTTAACATTCCTGTAACTGTAACTGATCCAGGAGAAGATGGAATAAAAGGAACAGCAGATGACCGAACACTAACTCTTTATAACTTGAACCCAGCCTATAAAGGAAAATCAGATAACCTTCTTACCAATGTTCCAGGGTTTAAAGAGAAAGCTGATAATATCGAAATTTACCTCATGAAGCGTCCCCATCGAGGATGGATGCTTATGGGTTCTTTTGTAGCAACTCATAAAAAAGAGTTAAGACTTCCAACTGTTGATCGGGGAGTTGCTGTAGATCCAAATTCTGCAATTCACAACAGTGCAGATTTTTGGTATTGGACAGGTAAGCTTGTAGGATCAGTTGAGCTACCATTTAAAATTGGCCTAAGCGGGACATACACTTACCAGCGTGGAATGAGATATGGAAGAAGAGTCCAATTTACTGGCTTTAACCAGGGTCTTGTTACAGTCTGGGCTGAACCTTATGGCTCAAAATTCACTCCAAGCGTCAACCTAATTAACTTAAGAATAGGTAGAGACTTTCCAATTTACAAAAAACATTCATTAGAAGTTCGATTAGATGTTTTTAATCTCCTAAATTCCAACACTATTACCAGTGTTGATTCGATTACTCGGGTGGGCTTCCCAAGAATTTTAGAAATTCTTCCCCCCAGAATTGCCCGTATTGGATTCACCTACAAATTCTAATCAGAAGAGATTAAAGGGGACATAGAGGGAGAATTTCCTCTATTCCCCTTTTTAAAAAATTAAATCCATTAAAAAAGGATTTTTTAAAAACTAATAGACTAAACTTAGTGAAGAATTTATTTAAAAAATTTAAATTTTATTTTAGGAGGTAGAAAGGCAAATGAAACGTTTAATGATTAATCAGACTTCAAGCCTTTATATAATTACCTTAAGAAAAACTTCATTCCGATTTTATTCAATTTTAATCGTCTTCGCTTTAACACTTTGTTTTATTTCAAATCTCACTGCTCAGCCCGTTTCAAAGGAGATAAAGCCAAAGTATGACCTAAATCTTTACAAAGCGATGGAATGGCGAAATATTGGTCCTTTTCGTGGTGGGCGCTCTACGGCAGTAGCAGGTCATCCTGATCTACCATACACATACTATTTTGGTGGAACTGGAGGTGGGGTTTGGAAAACCGAAGATGGAGGTATTACTTGGGTTAATGTATCTGATGGGTTTTTCAAAACTGGCTCTGTTGGTGCAATTGCTGTTGCCGAGTCTGACCCAAATGTAGTTTATGCTGGTATGGGTGAAAGATGTCCAAGAGGAAATGTATCCCATGGTGATGGTGTGTATAAATCCACTGATGGAGGAAAGACTTGGAAAAACATTGGTCTTACTGATTCACGCCATATAGGGAAAATAGTAGTTCATCCTAAAAACCCTGACATTGTTTATGTTGCAGCTATGGGGCATATTTTCGGACCTAACACAGAAAGAGGCGTTTTCCGCTCTAAAGATGGTGGGAAAACCTGGGAGAAGATTCTTTACAAGGACAATAAAACAGGAGCAGTCGACCTTGTAATAGATCCGGCTAACTCGAGAATTCTATATGCTGCTCTTTGGGAAGTCTACCGTAATCCATGGAGTTTAAATAGTGGTGGCCCTGGCAGTGGGTTACATAAGACAACAGATGGAGGAGATACATGGGTTGAACTAACAAAGAACCCAGGCTTACCAAAAGGGATTATAGGAAAAATAGGAATTGCAGTATCTCCAGCAAAGCCAGATCGTATCTGGGCAATTATCGAGGCAGAAGATGGTGGTGTTTTTCGCTCTGATGACGGTGGGAAGACCTGGCGCCTGATGAACAGAGAAAGAAAACTTCGTCAACGGGCGTGGTATTATACCCACATCTATGCAGACCCAAAAGATCCCGAAACTATCTATGTGCTTAATACTGGTTTCTATAAGTCAATTGACGGTGGAAAAACTTTCCCAACGACAATCTCAGTTCCCCATGGAGACAATCACGACCTTTGGATAGACCAAAATAACCCTCTTCGCATGATCAATGCCAATGACGGAGGAGCTAATGTGAGTTACAACGGCGGCCTTAGCTGGACTGATCAAGACCAACCCACGGCTCAATTCTACCATGTTATAGTAGATAATCAGTTCCCATACCATGTTTACGGAGCACAACAAGATAATACCACTGTTGGCATCGCAAGTCGGACCACTGGACTTGGAATAGATCGGCCCGATTGGTACCCTGTTGGAGGGGGAGAAAGTGGATACATTGCTGTCCGTTCTGATGACCCAAACATTGTTTACGCAGGAAGCTACGGTGGACTTATAACAAAATACAACCATCACACAAAAGAGATTCAGAACATATCTGTTTGGCCTGACAATCCAATGGGTTCTGGTGCCAGGGATTTGAAATACCGTTTTCAATGGACTGCCCCTATTTTTGTCTCACCTCATGATTCAAACATCCTGTATATAGGAGGAAATCATCTGTTTAAAAGTACAGATGAGGGAATGAGCTGGGAAATTATCAGCCCAGACTTGACTCGTAACGACAAAAATAAGCAGGGCCCCTCTGGTGGTCCTATTACTAAAGATAACACAAGCGTTGAATATTATTGTGTCATATTCGCCCTTGCCGAATCACCTGACAAAAAAGGAGTTATTTGGGCTGGCTCAGATGACGGACTTATCCATGTGACAAAAGATGGAGGAAAAAACTGGGAAAATGTGACTCCTAAGGAACTACCTGAGTGGACACTCATAAGCATCATTGATGCATCTCCGCATGACCCTGCCACTGCCTATGTGGTAGCAACACGTTATAAGCACGATGATTTTAAGCCATACATATACAAAACCTACGACTATGGAAAAACATGGAAAAAAATTACCAATGGAATTCCGGAAAATGATTTCACTCGAGTGGTTCGTGAAGATCCAAACCACAAAGGATTGCTCTACGCAGGAACTGAAACAAGTGTTTATGTTTCCTTCGACGATGGAGAAAACTGGCAATCATTACAGCTTAACCTCCCAATTGTACCTATTCATGACTTGATGGTTCATCCTCGGGAAAAAGATTTGGTTGTTGCCACTCATGGACGTTCTTTCTGGATTTTAGATGATCTAACACCTCTTTATCAACTCTCTGATGAAATTGCCAAATCTAAAATGTATCTTTTCAAACCTCGAGATACATATAGGATGCGTGGCAGAGACTTTATGTTTCCAAGGGCTAACATTGGAAAGAATCCTCCAAATGGTACAATTATTTACTACTATTTCAAGGATAAACCAGAGCAGGAGGTAAAACTGGAAATATTAGACGCAAAGGGGAATTTAGTTAAAACCTTTACCAGTATGCCAAAGGATGAACAACCAACAATTCCTGAAGAGATAAGAATCTTCTTTGGGGAGGTAGGAACTCAAAAAGTGCCAGCTGACCAAGGAATGAACCGTTTTGTATGGGATCTTCGATACCCTGATGCTGTAACTGTACCAGGTGCCCTTCTCTGGGCTGGAACAACACGGGGAGCTGTTGCTGTACCAGGTACATATCAAGTACGTCTAAAAGTTGGTGAAAATTCAATTACTCAATCTTTTGAAGTTAAACAAGACCCAAGAATTAAAACAACAGCCCAAGAGTTTCAAGAACAATTTGATCTATTAATAAAAATCAGAGATAAAGTCTCTGAAGCCCATGAAGCTGTAAATCAGATTCGCGATATACGAAAACAACTAAATGACCTTATAAAACGACTGAAAGAAAGCGCAAGCGAAAAAACATTAGTCGAGTCTGCAAATGTAATAATTAAAAAGCTTTCAGCCATTGAAGAAGAAATTATCCAGGTTAAAATTGAAAGCAGTCAGGATGCCCTCAATTACCCGATCCAGCTAAACGCCAAACTCGCATCTCTTGCTGGTGTAGTAGCAAGTGCTGACACAAAACCAACAAAACAATCATATGAAGTCTTCGATGACCTTTCTTCTAAGCTAAATGCCCAGCTATCGAAGCTAAAAGAAGTTATCGACACTGACCTTGCTGCCTTCAATCAAAAACTCCGTGAACAGCAAATTCCTTCAATCTTTCTAAAACCAACTATGAAAAAATAACAAACTTATTAAATTTAAATAATAAAAGAATGATTTCAATGGAGGTAAAGAGCAAAAAAGAGAAAAAATAAAAAGAAAAAAAATTGATATTTAGAAAAATTTAATTAAAATGAGATGAAAGGAGAATAACTAAAAAATAAAAAAGGACACGTAAAATGTTTGAGGAGTGGATGATTGTATCCAAAAAAGCAAAAAAAAGAACAAAAAGATGGTTAACTTTTCTTTTTTCTATATTAATTCATGTAGCAGTTTTCCTCCCTGCAATAGTTATACCTCTTTTAATGACTGAAAATTTACCAAAATTTTCTATCACAACAGCATTTTTAGCACCTATACCACCACCTCCACCACCTCCACCGAAGAAGATGCGCGAGGTACCACAAGAAAAAATAGCAGAAACTAAGCCTGCTGAACCAGGAAAACTCATTGCTCCAATGGAAATTCCTGAAACTATAGCTGAAGAAGATTTGAGTAAAATTGGTGTCGAAGGTGAAGTAGAAATGGGAGTTTTTGGAGGAGTTATTGGAGGAATCTTGGGAGAAACAATTAAAGGAGCTGTTGGAGAAAATATTGAAGCTCCTGTAAGAGCAATAGGCGACATTCAACCTCCAAAGCTAATTAAAAGAGTTGAGCCTGAATATCCCTCCCTTGCGCTTAAGGCAAGAGTCGAAGGAGTAGTTATTTTAGAGGCCATGACTGATATATACGGCCGAGTTCAGACAGTAAAAGTTTTAAGGTCTATTCCATTATTGGATCAGGCCGCTATTGATGCTGTTAGACAATGGCAGTATGAACCAATGATCATAAATGGAATACCAAGACCTGTTATTTTTATTGTAACAGTTGTCTTCGAGCTAAAGAAATAAAAAATGTATCTTTTTTAAAGCACTGCATACTCAATAAATAAAAATTCAATTTTAATAAAAGGAAGTAGGAGACTTTCTCTATATTCTACATCATAGAAAAAAATTAATTTTAATCAGTAAATAATTTTTTAACTTTATATAAATTTTTCAATCTTCTAAATTATTGCAGAAGATTTAAAAATTATGATTTTACTTGTTTTTCCCCACAGTATGGGCAAACTTCTATCTGGGAAAAAATTATCTTTTTACAGTTCCAGCAAACCTTCTCCTTCCTATTTTCTCTTGCTTTTATTCTACTTTTAATATCAGAGATTTCTGACTCGTAGGGATTTTTGCCCAGATACAACTCAATATCTCTTGAAATTTCTGATGCTCTCTGATATCTCTCTTCTTTTTTTGGCCTGAGAGCCTTCATACAGATTGAAGATACTTCCTTAGGAACAGAAGGATTCACCCTTGAAAGAGGAATCGCTTCTCCTTGCAATGCTCTTTTCTCTATCTCAAATGGATTTGGATCTACTATGGGTGGTCTTCCTGCGAGCATTTCATAGAATATACATCCGATAGAATAAATATCAGAAGCATAGGATGATTTCCCACTAAATTGTTCTGGAGCCATGTAGGGTGGAGAGCCAATCTTTGTAGTTGCATATGGAATGCCTTCAATCCAGGCGGATGTTCCAAAATCAGCAATTTTTATACCTCCATCTTCACCTATTAAGATGTTAGAAGGCCTGAGATCTCTGTGTATCACATTCTTCTCGTGAGCATGGTCAACTCCATTGCATATCTGTATTGTATATTCTAATGCCTTTGAAACTCTTAATTTCCCTTCTTTATTTAACACAGCCTCCAGAGTTTCTCCTCTTATATACTCCATCACAATCACAAAAACCCCATCAATTTTATCAGCGGTTAAAATCTGGACTATATTTGGATGATTTAAAGCTGCTTGAAGTCTTGGTTCCTTCAATAGATTTATTAAATCAGAGTTCTGTTTATGGGGAATTTTTAAAGCAACCTTTTTTGATATCCATGTATCTTCAGCTAAATATACTGACCCAAAGCCACCAGAGCCAAGAGCCTCCAAAATTATATACTTCCCTATTTTCTGACCTTTTAAGAACATTTAGTGTGCTGTCCTTTAAATATCTTCCCAATCAATAAGCATACCATAAAGCACACTGAACAACAAAAGACATTTAAGTGACATGACACTAAGTTTTCCAGAAATGTAAAAATATTGCTAAAGAACCTATTGAAGCAGTCTCAGCTTTCCAGATTCTTTTCCCTAACGAAATCGGAAAGAAATTAGATTGTTTCAAAAGTAGATCCTCTTCCTCATCAAATCCTCCTTCAGGTCCTATCAAAAAAATACAATCCTTTGGTTTTTTATTTATTACATCCCTTAAAAGAATTCCTGATTTTTCTGAAAAATAATACTTCTTTTCAAAATCCATCTTAACAAGTTCTTCAAGCCGAACCGGTGGGCTGACTTCCGGAAGAAATGAACCACCAGATTGTTTTGTCGCTTCTAACGATATTTTCTTCCACCTTTCGATTTTTTTTCTCTCAAAATCATCGTTCAAAAACCTCCTTGACCTCTTTGTAATGACAGGAATTATTCTATCAATTCCCATCTCAGAGCTTTTTTCAACTATCCAGTCAACCTTTTCCCACCTGTTGAGAGCCTGAGCAAGGGTCAAGAAAGGATATTCTCTCTTCATAACTTTCCTTTCTAAAATCAAAAGTTCAGCACCATCCCTTTTTATTGAGAAAACTTCTGCTTTAAATTCAACACCTTTTCCATCAAAAAGAAAAACTCTATCACCTATGTTTTTTCTCAACACCTTAAATACATGATAGTATTCATTTCCATCTAAAATTATTTTATTTCCCCTTATTTCCTTCTCGCCTATATAAAATCTCTGGGCTGTCACAATATTATTTTTGATTTACAATTACTTATTTGTAGTCAAATTCTGTTTTTTCATATCTCAAACGAGAAATTTCTTCATACAGTTTTTTCTCTTCCTTGGAAAGACTTTTAGGTGTAACAACTTTTATTAAAATGAATAAATCCCCCCTTCCATATCCTCCCAATCTTTTAATTCCCTTTCCTTTTATTCTAAATTCAGTTCCTGTTTGTGTTCCCTCTGGTATCTTAAGTCTTTCAATTCCATCAAGGGTGTGAATTCTTATTTCAGTTCCAAGGGCTGCCTGGGAGAATGAAATTGGGATCTCACAGTATAAATTATCTCCATCTCTTTTAAAAAACCGATGCTCTTTTACCTTTACTACTATATATAAATCTCCCCGTCCTCCTCCTCTTTCTCCAATTTCTCCTTCACCCTGAATTCTTAATCTCGCTCCTGAATCCACACCTGCAGGTATTTTTATTTTTATTTTTTTCTTCTTTTTACTTTTTCCTATTCCCTCACATTCTCTGCAGGGACTTTTTATTATCTCTCCGGTTCCTCCGCAATGACTGCATGTCCTTGAAATAGAAAAAAATCCCTGCTGAAATCTTATATTTCCAGTTCCTCCACAAGAGGGGCAGGATATTCTTCCCGTGCCCTTCTGGGCCCCGCTTCCTCCACACTCTTCACACAATTCTTCACTTAATATTTCAAGCTCTCTGTCAATCCCATTGAATGCCTCTTCAAGAGTGATTTCTATTTCAGCCCAGATATCATCCCCTTTTCTTGGATATCCCCCTCGTCTCTTTTTACCAGGACTGAAAAAGTCAAAACCAAAAAAATCCCCCAAGATATCTTCGAATTCCCTGAATAAAGAAGAGGAAAAGAAATCAAAATCTCTAAAAACTTCTCCTTTAAACCCACTATGACCATACGTATCGTATATCTTTCTCTTTTCAGGATCGCCCAGAACTGAATATGCTTCAGCAGCTTCTTTAAATTTTTCTTCAGCCTCTTTATTACTTGGGTTTCTATCAGGATGGTATTTTAAAGCCATATTACGGTAAGCCTTTTTAATTTCTTCCTGAGTCGAATTCCTTGATACATTGAGGATCTCATAATAATCTTTTTTTGTCATAGAACATTAACCTCTTTAGTAAGCACCGCTTTAATTTATTTTTTCTTCTTCCTCCTGTAAATTTATGTTTAAAGCCTTTTCTTCTTTAGGTATTTTAACTTTAACAATGCAGGGTCTCAAGAGTCTGTTTCTGAATGAATAACCTTTATGAAAAACATCCTCCACAACCGGAATTTTAACTTCAGTTGATTCTTCTTTTGAAATTGCCTCATGAATAAATGGGTCAAATTCTTTTCCTACATCATTTATTTCAACCAATCCCATCTTGAAAAAAGTATCTTTCAATGATTTAAATATCAATTCAACTCCTTTTCTAAATCCTTCTTTTTCTTCGAACTCTTTATTTTTTAAAGCAATTTCAAAATTATCAAAGAAAGGAATTAACTCTTTTATAAATTCTCCTAAAAGAAACTCCTGGAATTCACTTTTTTCTTTTTCGATTCTTTTTCTATAATTATCGAATTCAGCCAACTTTCTTAAGTATTTATCATAAACATCATCTTTTTCTTTCTTTATTTTTTCTATTTCCTCTTCCAATATTTTTATCTTAGCTTCAGGACTTAATTTTTCTTCTTTAGATTCTTCCTCAGATTTTAATTCTTCTTTTTCCGCCATGTCTTTCATTTCAGTTTCTGTTTTTTTCTCTTTTCCATTTGAACTTTTTTTCATTTTTCCTCCTTTGGGATTTTAAAATTAATTGTAATCAACAATTGATAATAACTAGTGTGCTGTTCCATAAATATCTTTACAAACAAACAATTTCTCATAAAGAGCACTGAAGGGGTATGGGGAAGGAACTTCCCCATGTCTGGGGGGTGCTCAGCGAAGCATCTAAGAGGGGCTTGCCGCCATAGGGAAAGTGTCGTGGCACAAAAGGATATCGAAAGATATTTAAGTGACACGACACTAACTTAGAATTGATGATAAAGATTTAGCTGTAAAATCTACCAACGGAATTATCCTGTTGTAAGGCATTATTCGAGAGCCCAGTATGCCCAGCGATCCGAAATTCTCATTTCCAAGTTCATATTTTGAAACAACAAGGGTAAAAGGAAAAAAAGATAAGAAATTAACATCTGAACCGAAAAATACCTGAACTCCATGAAAATCCACTATGGATTCTAAAAACCTAACAAATTTAGTTTTTTCTTCAATAGTTCTTATAAGATTTTTAAGTGCATCCAAATCTATTAAATCTGGTTTTCCAATAAGATTCTCTCTTCCTTCAAGGTATACTTCATACTTTTCCTTTCCTTCTGATATATTATTTTTTAAAAATGTGGATAATTTCTTCAGCATTTTGTTATAAAGAAGCTCTTGCGTGGGAATTTCTTTTAGCAGATATTCCATTGCAATTTCAAGGTTTTTCCCAGCAAAATTCTTCTCAAGATAATCAGAGAGTCTGTTCAACACATCTTGAGTTAGATACTCTTTCTCTTTAAAAATTCGAGTAACGAGAACATTAGAGGGCGTTACGAGGATCATAAGAATATTTCCAAATGAAAGCTTTTCAAAATGGATATTTTTAAAAATTATTTTTTCAAATGAAGGAGATATTACTATTCCCATACTCTCTGAGAGATCTGACAAGACTTTAGAAGTTGTGTTCAGAACTGAATCTATAGAACCTTTATAGTTTGAGATATTTGATTCAATTTTCTCCTTTTCTTCTTCGCTTAGAAATCTGGGAGTTAAAAAAGTGTCAACATAAAACCTCAGTCCTTTGTCAGTTGGAACTCTACCCGCAGAAGTGTAAGGATGGGTTAAGTATCCCCAATCTTCTAAATCAGCCATAATATTTCTTATGGTTGCTGGACTCAATCCAAAGCCTAATTTTCTTGCTATTGTTCTTGAGCCCACGGGCTGACCACTGGATAAATAATCATCTATCACCATTTTTAGTATTTGTTTGTATCTATCGTTAAGAACCATTACAAAAAATATTAACAAAACATGGCGATTTCTGTCAAGCTTGGGGTTTGTAAAGTGGTAGCGTAAAATATGAGGGAGAAAAAGAAAAGTAGGATCAGGATGGGAATAAAATTAATGAATGAGAATCTTCTCTTCTTTTACTTTTGAAGCTATTTGATATTCATTCAATATCATTTCTGAATTTCCGATGTTAACTATTCTTCCTTTGTCTATTATTACAATTCTATCAGCAATCTCAAGGGAAAAAATTCTATGAGTTATTATGATGAATGTTTTTCCTCTGAATAGAGTGAATAGAGTATCAAAAATCTCTTTTTCATTTTTATAGTCCAGATGGGAGGTTGCTTCATCAAGTATTATAATCGAGGGGTTTTTTAGAATCATCCTCGCTATGGCAATCCTCTGACGCTCTCCTCCTGAAAGTTTCATCCCTCTTTCTCCTACCTCAGTTTCATAACCATGAGGAAGAGTGATGATGAAGTTGTGGAGATTTGCAATCTTTGCCACCTCTTCTATCTCTTTTTCCTTTGTATCCTGCCTTCCATATCTTATATTCTCAGAGATTTTTCCTGTAAAGAGAAATGTCTCCTGATGGACAATTCCTATGTTTTCTCTTAAGCTTTTTAAGGAAATATCTTTTGTATTAATTCCATCTATAAGAATCTCACCTTCTTTTATTTCATAGAGTCTCAAAAGTAAATTTACTAAAGTTGTTTTTCCAGAGCCTGATTCTCCAGCTATACCAATTTTTTCTCCTGGATATATATCCAAGGAGATATTATCCAATATTTTATTTTTCCCATCATAGGAAAAACTCAGTTTCTTGATTGAAATCTCTCCTTTGAAATGATTGAGAATTTTACCTTTATCAAAATCCTCTTTTTCTTTATTCAGTATTTCAAATATTCTATCTACTGCTCCTAAGGCTCCCTGAATCGAAAGATTAGCTCCGATTAGATTCTGGACAGGTCCATAGAGGTATCCCAAAAAGGAATTGAATGCAACAAAACCTCCTATCGTTAAATTTCCATCCATTATCTCTTTTCCTCCATAGAAGAGAATAAGTAATGGAGCAACTCCTCCTATAAAGGATGTAAAAGTTCCTGCAGTTCTTCCTAAAAGGAATGTCTCTACACTCTGTTTTATGAATTGATTTACTTTTGAGAAAAACTTTAAAGATTCTCCTTTTTCCCTTCCAAAGGATTTTACAACCTCAGATGCTTGAAGGGATTCAGAAAGGACAAGGGATACCTTTGCGAATCTTTCCTGAGTTTCTTTACTCATTGACCTTATTCTTTTGGAGAAAAACAAAATTGAGAATATAAAAAGAGGAAGAAATACAATGGAAAGGAAGGCCAATCTCCAGTTTATTATGAATATGATTGCTGTTCCAAATAATAATGTCAGAGAGCTTCTTAAGATGTTAAGTATTGTATCAGCAAAAAGACCATGGGTAGCTGATATATCATTTAATACCCTTGACATCATATACCCACTCTGGGTTTCTTTGTAAAAAGAAAGAGGAAGTTTCAATATGTGATTGAAAAGGTTCATCCTCAAATCTGCTGAAACTCTCTGCCTGAAATACTCAAGAAGATAACCCTGAGCAAAGCCTGAGACAAGCCTTAGAAGAAGGATACCAAAAAGAGCAAAACATAGGAGATTCAGTAGCCCATAGTTTCTCTCAACAATAACATCATCTATTATAAACATGGTAATTAAAGGAAGAGGGAGTTCAAGAAGAGATGTGGAGAACATCAATATGGCTGATTCAATTATTCTTGATGTGTAGGGTTTGAAATATTTTATGAATCGGAAGAGATTGGAATTCCTATTCATAATTCATATTTAATAGTTTCTCTTTTGTAGTTTCTCCAGCAATTCTTTTACCTCTTTCTCTCTTTCTGTGCCATACTCTAAGTATTTTTTTAAATATTTAATGGCATTCTGTTTATCTCCTTCTTTAAGATATAATTTACCTAATTCATAGTAACAATCAGCATCTGTTGGAAATATATCGATTGCTTTTCTGTAACTCTCGATGGCTTTTTTTATCTCTCCTCTCTCTGCGTAAAGAGAACCTAATGATTTGTATGAATGAAAGGAAACCGTTCTTTTTAAAACTATCACAGATATCCTTCTAACCTCTCCTGATACAGCTTCTTTAGGTTCCTCTCCCTTTTCCTTTTTTCGTTTGTCATACTTAATTGCCTTTTTCCAATTTTCCTCTGCCTCAGAGAATTCTCTTAGGGCAAAATATGCGCATCCCAAGTTGTAATAACCAAGAGCGTCATTGCTATTTATTTCAATAACCTTTTTAAACGCCTTGATAGATTTATCAAATTCTTTTGCTTTAAAGTATATATTTCCAAGGAGATCATAGGCTTCTAAGAAATGATTTCCCCTTTCTAAGGCTAACTCAAAGCTCCATTTTTCGATTGGCATAAATTCGGTAGAGAAGATTTTTCCTGGTCGTTCTTTCGGAGGAGGGCCTATCCCAAAATAAAATTTTACTTTTTTCCCAGACTTAAAGAACGACTTAGTGGCTCTAATAGCATATCTCTCAGCCTCTTTCAGACTATCAAGGAGAAAATAAATCATACCAAGATTGTAATTAATCACAGGCGATTCCTCCCAAACTTTAATTCCATGAAGGAGTTTTTCGATAGCCTTATTTAAATTTCCATTTCTTATATAAGATAGAGCTAAGGAATTAATGTTCTGCAAGATAAAAGATCTGTCATTCTTAAATTGATACTTATATTCAATATTTTCCCGAAGGGTTTTCTTTAAATCTATTTTTTCTGGACATTCTTCCAAAGAGATATCAGGCTCAATGGTGGATTTTTTTGATTTGTAAAGACTACATTTTAAGAAAAATCGAGCTTCCGAGTTCTCTGGAGAGATATTCAAAATTCTTTCAAAGTACTCTGATGCCTTATTAAAATCCTTAAAATTGTAATATATAGCAGCTAAATTAAACAATACTTCCTCAAAGTAAGGATTAAGAGAAATTGCATTTTCAAATTTTTCTACAGCTTTTTGAAGAAAAGAAAGGTTGATTTTTGATTTTTCAAAGTAATGGATACCTTCCATAAAAAAAATTTCAGGTTGGTTACCGCATAAATTGAATGCTTCATTGATTACATTTCTGATAGATTCGAAATTATCATGAATTAACTCTATTTCTATCAATTTTATGTAACATTTAGTCTTATCATATCCCCTTTCCATAGCTCTCTTTAGATATCTTTTTGCTTCACTATAGTTTTTGGTATCTTTAAAATATATCCCAAGGGCAAAATCTCCTAAGCCTAAATTATGGCTCTTTATTTTTGATTTTAAAGAAATCCTGTAATTTTCAAATAAATCATAAGTTTCTTCAATTCTATTTTGTTTGAACAATATATAAACTAAAAGATCATATGCATCTCCATTTTCTGGAAATAAGGTTAATTCTTCTTCGAGAGACTTTATAGCTTTTTCTTTTTCATCTAGCTGAAAATAGGCATAAGCTATGTTTTTGCGTATATCTATTATTTTTGGCCTAAAAACAAGAGCTTTTTTATAATACTCAATAGCATTTTCATATTCTGAAATATCTAAGAATAGGTCAGCATTTTTAATAATGTCTTTTATCTCAATTCCAAATAATGAAAAATTATCAATCAAAAAAAGAAACAGTAATATAATTATTTGCACCACTTTTATTTTATTCGTCCTCTTGCTTTTTTAAATAATTATTTTTTAGGCGCTTTTCTGTCCATCGAATAACTTCGCTATGAAGCATCTTGGAAATATCAGTCACTAAAACTCATACTTCTTTTTCTTTAATTAATATTATTCTAAAAATTAAAATATATCAAGTTCCAAAGAGTTGATAAGAAGTTGCATCAAAAAATATTATAATTAAAGAGGGGTTTCAGCGCTTTCATTCATTTTTTAATTTTGCGCCAAAGTAAAGATATAATAAACACTCCCTATGACTACATATGAAGGCCCTTTATTAAGGATTAAATTTGAGGCAAAGGAAAGGACATAAGAAGCAATGACCTGGGCCACACCAAGTAGGGCAATTTAAACCATCTTGACATATTTCTTTCCCACCGCAAGCCGGGTCAAAACAATAACAAACATCAATACATACGTCGATGCACTCTTCTGGACATTGCAATTTTACTTTTGTTTTTCTTTTTATTGGTTCAATTATAAATTGCATTTTGTTACCTCCTTTCTTTGATTTTCTTTTTTAGAGTAATAAGATTTTTGATTAAAAAATTCCTTTGGTTTTTCTCCTCTTTTCTGCTTTAATTGAGATTGAAAATTTAAATAAGTTAATTTAACTATCTTTTCAAGGTTGTATTTCCAAAAGACACATTGCTGATTTCCTTTTCCTTCTTCTTTCATTTTATATCCCATATAAGGACAACCACCATTGCATATTGGCAATATGTTGCATTCAATACACTCAGGGTTTTCATATGGATCCCATAGAAGCCATTTCCTCCAGTTTCTTTTCTGGTTTGGGTTAGGTTCTTTTAATATGTTTCCAATTGAGTTCTCCTCTGAAAAGGCAACCTCTGTCCAGCATTTGAAGATATTTCCATCAGGAGTAATAACAAAACTATTCAGTCTGTCTGCTGTGCAAGAAGCCCCTGTTCTCACTTTTGGATATTCTTGAGGCGAAAAACCTTTTTCCATTATTTTCTTTAGGAAGAAAACCTTAAATTCTGCAAAATCAGAGTCTGAAAAACAATTCCCTTGAATTCCTATACATGTATCTGTATATCCTTTCACTTGACCTATGTTTATCGAGATTTTGTCCTTAAGCCCGCTCTCCTGGATGAAATCAAAAAGCTCAAATATTCTATCCTTATTATCTTTATCTACATTGACTCTGATGCTTACTTTTAAAATATCCTGGATATTTCTTATATTTTCAATTATTTTATCAAATGTCCCTTTTCCATTTCTGAGATGGCGTCTTTTGTCATGAATATCCTTAGAGCCATCTATTGTTATCTGAACTGAATTTAGGGAGAATCTTTTTAGAGTTTTTGCCATCTCCCTATCAAGTAAATATCCATTTGAAACTATGCTGGCAGAATAAGAGCATCCATTTTCTCTGCAGATTCTTTTGAATTTCTTTGTGAGTCTTATTATTTGGTCGATTCTCAATGTAGGTTCTCCTCCATACCATGAAACTCCAAAGGATCTAACATTCTTGGTCTTCTGTCTCACAAATTTAACAAGGGCTTTTTCCACTTCCTCTCTCATATCAATCTTCTTTTTCTCTTCATAGCAATAAAAGCAATTGAAATTGCAGTTAAGGGTTGGAACAATCGTGAGTCCAAAATTTGAGGTTGAAAAACGATCTGTTCTATTTCTGACTTTTAAAGCTTCAAACTCATCATCCTCCTCTTCAATTAAAAATCCACCTTTCTTCAGATTATCTCTCAACTCTCTTTTCTTTTTTGAATTGAATCTGAAATTGTCTGGGGCTTTTAAGATTTCTTGAGCTATCTCGAGTTCTTCTTTGCTCATCAATGCGAGAGCTGTAGTGTATGCATTGAATGCCAATTTGTTTCCATCTTCTGAATCAAAAAAGAAATTATATCTTGATGGTTTAAGGCCCATATTTAGCTTCCTTTGTATAAAAATCTATCCCATAGAAGTTTTATAAGTTTTATGTTTTTATTTATTGTTATCTTTGCCTTTCCAGTTAATCCTGGTTTTAGGTAAATTCTTGTGTTTATCTTTTCTCCTGTATCAATCCAGGGTTCTTTAAGATGAATCTTTATTTTGAAGAAATATCTTCCTTGAGAGGTTTCTGCTTTTGGGGATATCATTTTAACTTTTCCTTCAAATATTTTGTATTTTCTGAATGGGAAAGAATCTAGGGAGTGCACCCCTAAAAGTGGACACTAAATTAAGACACATTTTCAATATATAACTCATTTCCCAACCTATCTTCAAATTCAACTGGCGATAAATAACCAATTGATGAGTGAAGACGCTTTTTGT
>JBFLYD010000006.1 GCA_040756905.1 Acidobacteriota bacterium | reverse complement strand
GGAAAAGAAAGTCATCCTTGACTCAATCCAGCCACTCTGAGGTATAATGAAAATTCAGCGTCACTTCGCTCCGACAGGTGGCCGGTTTCAATCAGAATCAGTGGCCAGATTCATCGGAATATGCAGATTCCATTAAAACAAGGATTGAAACTTATTTAAATAATTTTTCCAAAGACATATAAACCATGTTAGCGAAGAGATTCCATTAAAACAAGGATTGAAACTTAAATTCATCAAACATCATTCTTGCCCCTTTCACATGTTAGCGAAGAGATTCCATTAAAACAAGGATTGAAACTTTTAAATTTTTTAGGAGGCAAGAAAAATGTATAAAGTTAGCGAAGAGATTCCATTAAAACAAGGATTGAAACTGCTAATGGATTGGTTGTTCTTTTGTTTATTACATCGTTAGCGAAGAGATTCCATTAAAACAAGGATTGAAACATGAAAATCCCAAAAACTACATTTCCATATTCAATGTTAGCGAAGAGATTCCATTAAAACAAGGATTGAAACTCGTTGAGATTTGCTTTGGGATAATTTGTATCTTCTGGTTAGCGAAGAGATTCCATTAAAACAAGGATTGAAACAAAAAAGGAGGATAAATGCCAAGAAAAAGAATGATAGAGTTAGCGAAGAGATTCCATTAAAACAAGGATTGAAACTAATATTTCTTTGAAATCCTCTAAACTTCCTTCTATGTTAGCGAAGAGATTCCATTAAAACAAGGATTGAAACGTTTCTCTTTCTTGAAATGTCTGATCTCCTCTCTAATGTTAGCGAAGAGATTCCATTAAAACAAGGATTGAAACCCATTTCCAAAAGAAAATTGATGGTAATAAGCCAGGTTAGCGAAGAGATTCCATTAAAACAAGGATTGAAACTATGCTTCAATCAGGATATTTTGAATGTCCTCACCTAGTTAGCGAAGAGATTCCATTAAAACAAGGATTGAAACAGATTATCTTTTGGAAGGGAAGGAATGAATATAAAAGTTAGCGAAGAGATTCCATTAAAACAAGGATTGAAACTGCCCCTCTATAAACGAGGAAAATACTGGCACTATAAGTTAGCGAAGAGATTCCATTAAAACAAGGATTGAAACTTAATGCTATAAAATTTCTATATAGTGCGGTCCCAAGTTAGCGAAGAGATTCCATTAAAACAAGGATTGAAACTGCAAGAATTACTGAGGATTCTCTTTACGAATTTCTGTTAGCGAAGAGATTCCATTAAAACAAGGATTGAAACGGTACTGAATTTGAAGGAGAAAAATCAAAAAATATGTTAGCGAAGAGATTCCATTAAAACAAGGATTGAAACTAAGAATAGCTGGCTTTTTGCAATAGCTTCCTATAAGTTAGCGAAGAGATTCCATTAAAACAAGGATTGAAACCGAGGTAGAACTTACTAATTCGGAATTGATTGAGAAGTTAGCGAAGAGATTCCATTAAAACAAGGATTGAAACAATAATTGTCCCCACTGTTCCAATTGCACCAGTATGTTAGCGAAGAGATTCCATTAAAACAAGGATTGAAACAAGCAATTGGATCTTTCAAAATTTACTCAAACTCTTGTTAGCGAAGAGATTCCATTAAAACAAGGATTGAAACACTATCTGATATTTCGAACTTTCCATTGCTCTCAAAGTGTTAGCGAAGAGATTCCATTAAAACAAGGATTGAAACTTTTGGGGCTGATTATCGGGATCTCGAAATGGATGGAGTTAGCGAAGAGATTCCATTAAAACAAGGATTGAAACTCAATTTTGAGGCATTGCTTTCATGGTCCTTATAGGTTAGCGAAGAGATTCCATTAAAACAAGGATTGAAACACTTAAAAAGGAGGATAAATGCCAAGAAAAAGAATAGTTAGCGAAGAGATTCCATTAAAACAAGGATTGAAACCTATTGTCAGGAAAAGGAGAGAAAAGGGTTTTTCAGTTAGCGAAGAGATTCCATTAAAACAAGGATTGAAACAGACTTTTAAGATAATCTAAATCTTCCAATAATTGGGTTAGCGAAGAGATTCCATTAAAACAAGGATTGAAACTTAAATTTTTTCCCAAGATTAGGAGGAATTTGTTTTGTTAGCGAAGAGATTCCATTAAAACAAGGATTGAAACAATCTTCTATAAATCCCAGATATCCGCCATATGAAGGTTAGCGAAGAGATTCCATTAAAACAAGGATTGAAACATTTATCTTTCTTCCATTTTTCTACCGCCCAACATATGGTTAGCGAAGAGATTCCATTAAAACAAGGATTGAAACAAATGTATAATCAAATGCAAGCTGTCCAACCGATTCTGTTAGCGAAGAGATTCCATTAAAACAAGGATTGAAACTGGAAATGTCTCCGAATCCGGGAAGGGTGCGATTGGTTAGCGAAGAGATTCCATTAAAACAAGGATTGAAACAATACATCAATTCATAAAGGAGCGCAAGAATTTGTAGTTAGCGAAGAGATTCCATTAAAACAAGGATTGAAACCTCTTCTTGAAAACAAGTCAAAAGCTCAAATAAAAACTGTTAGCGAAGAGATTCCATTAAAACAAGGATTGAAACTTCTCCTTCTTGGGGAAGAGTCTCGCATGGATGATGTGTTAGCGAAGAGATTCCATTAAAACAAGGATTGAAACAGATTTTCTATCTCTTGAACTTGAGAAGAATCTGCCGTTAGCGAAGAGATTCCATTAAAACAAGGATTGAAACCCTGTTTAGGCTCGGTAGTAAGAGGGGAATACGATGTTAGCGAAGAGATTCCATTAAAACAAGGATTGAAACATTGCCAAACCTATATCCTTTTTATTAGTCATTCTAGTTAGCGAAGAGATTCCATTAAAACAAGGATTGAAACTGGAAATGTCTCCGAATCCGGGAAGGGTGCGATTGAAGTTAGCGAAGAGATTCCATTAAAACAAGGATTGAAACATGCAAAGAAAGTTTCTAATGAACGAGGCTATAAAGTTAGCGAAGAGATTCCATTAAAACAAGGATTGAAACGAGGAACCTTCATTGTGATAAAATCTCTTATTTTCCGTTAGCGAAGAGATTCCATTAAAACAAGGATTGAAACATTTCAAGGGGATAAACCTCTCCATTCTTCTCGATCGTTAGCGAAGAGATTCCATTAAAACAAGGATTGAAACCATAATAGGTATTATCTGACCCTATTCATTACCTGGTTAGCGAAGAGATTCCATTAAAACAAGGATTGAAACACCATTTTTAAATTTTCGGGATTAGAATCATTAATGTTAGCGAAGAGATTCCATTAAAACAAGGATTGAAACAGAAATTAAGAAAGGAGGATATATGGAAGAAATAAGTTAGCGAAGGGATTCCATTAAAACAAGGATTGAAACTAATAAAGTTTACAGTGGTAATCGGTATCTTCAAAGGTTAGCGAAGAGATTCCATTAAAACAAGGATTGAAACAAACATGTGTGAGTGTCATTTCTCGCATGAACTTGGGTCAGCGAGAAGATTCCATTAAAACAAGGATTGAAACTATTATAGTTGAAATGAAAAGAAAGGAGGAGAAAATGGTCAGCGAGAAGATTCCATTAAAACAAGGATTGAAACTTGACAAGATCGTCTAATATCATGATGTCATAGTGGTTAGCGAAGAGATTCCATTAAAACAAGGATTGAAACACAAGAATATCAAATGAATCTTCATGTTTAAAGACAGTTAGCGAAGAGATTCCATTAAAACAAGGATTGAAACGTTGGGGATTTGGTCATATGAGCGGCTTTATGTTCTTCGGACCAATCTTTATGGTGCTGGTATTAGTGTTAGCAGTTTGGTTAATTGTGTCTTTGACTCAAAAAAGGTGAAGGAGTTGAAAAAATGAAAATAGAAGATTTTGCATACATCGTTGAAACGAAAAAAAGATTTGACGAAGCAGTTATTTCTGTAAGAAAAGCTGTAGAAAATAAAGGTTGGGCAATATTCCAGGTGTACGATTATAAAGAGATATTAGCAGTAAAGGGATTCAAACAAAAGCCATTAAAGATTATTGAAATTTGTTCAGGGAAGCATGCCAATAATTTCTTGAACAAAAATAGATTAGTCTCACTTTGTATGCCATGCAAAATAAATGTGTTGGAAGATAACGGAGAGGTGAAGATCATCGCAATGAATCCAGCAATTATATCTCAGTTCTTTCCAGAGGTGAACAAAAAAGAAGCTGAGGAAGCAGGGAAAGACATAAAGGAAATAGTTGACAATGCAAAGTGAGAAGATGCGAAGCATTCAAAATTTAATTGGCGAACTCGTAAGTGGGTATGTGCAAAGCAAAGATGATGAAGAATATCTGAGAGAAAAAATACAGGAAATTTTGGAATTTATACTTCCCAATATCGCAGCTATTCTCAAAGATAAAAAAAGAAACCACCTGAATTGTGGAACTCTATAAAGGAAGATGAAGAAATTAAGGATTTGTTTAGAAAAAGTCTCGAAAAAATACAAAGGCCGATTGTAATTTATGTCGCAAGCAAATTTGAAAATAACCAATATTTCGGAACAAGAATAATAGACGAGGCTTTAAAATGGGAGTAAAGGTTTTGGATTTTACAGGAAAGTGGTGTTCAACCTGCATTGTTCTAGACAGGATAATAGAATCTGAAGTTATTCCCAAATATAAAAACAAAGTGAAATTTGTTAAAATTGATGTTGATGAGAATGAAAATTTAACAAAGAAGTATGATATCCTTTCCATACCAACTTTAATTCTCTTAAAAGATGGTAAAGAAATCTGGAGAAAAAGCGGTTTCATGTCTAAAAACGAAGTGATAAAAGAGTTGGAAAAGGCGATAAAATGAACGATGAACTAGAGATTATAAGAAAAAAGAAAATTGCTGAAATGCTTAATAGAATGAATAAGCAAAAATTAAAATTTACACAACATCCTCCTGTCCATATTGCCATATGGCCAAAGATTTTCTGAAACAGAGAGATGTGAAATTTGAAGAGGTAGGTGTCGAATTCAATCAAAAAGCCGCTCACGAAATGGTTGAAAAATCAGGGCAGATGGGGGTTCCTGTTATCGACATAAACGGAACGATTATTGTTGGTTTCAACAAGGAAGCAATTCTGAAGGCATTGAAATGAACGATAAAAAATTATGTGAGATTATTTCAAGAAAATTAAATGGTGTGGTCAACATTCTTGATATTGGTTGTGGAGATGGTTTCCTGGTTAGCTGTTTAGCTAAGAAACTGAACAGGAAGATTGTAGGTCTTGACATTTCAACAGAAGGATTTACAAAAGCACATGATCGATGTAAAAAATTTGATGTGTGCAACTTAATTGAGTGTATCAAGGGAGATGCTCGTAACATGAAGATATTCAAGAACAGTGAATTTGATGGTATAACCTTAGTTTATACATTGCATCACATGAACAAACCCGAAATTGTGCTAAAAGAAGCAAAGCGTGTTTTGAAGCCTGATGGAAGGGTTATAATTGTGGAATACATCATCAAAAAGAGAAAGAGTAAATGCCACAAATTTGTAAAAGAGCAAATTCACAATCTGATAGAAAACCTTGGATTTAGAGATACAATTATTCAAAAATTAGAGGAGGATCTTATTCTGATTACAAGCAAAAATAAGGTGTGAACATGATGAATGATAAAGAAATCAAAAAAATTTTAAGAGAATCCAAAACAATAGCAGTGGTTGGATGTTCGAGAGACCTGGAAAAGGATGCGCACAAAGTTCCAAAATATCTTAAAGAGCATGGTTATAAAATTATTCCTGTGAATCCATTCGCAGATGAGATTTTAGGGGAAAAGACCTGCAAAATTCTTTCTGAAATTGAAGAACCTGTTGATATGGTAGACATTTTCAGACCGAGTGAAGAATGTTTACAAATAGCGAAAGAGGCTATTAAGATAAAACCCAGAGTGGTCTGGATGCAAGTTGGTATAAGAAACGAAGAAGCCGCAAAATTAGCAGAGAGAAATGGAATTAAAGTTGTTATGGACAAATGCATTATGATTGAACATAAACGGTTAATCAAATAACGATCTTCACATCAAGATCTTATCATTGTCAAAATCATCTTGAATTTTTTTACTGCTTTTAAAACATATGGCTTGTTGGCAGGGATTACAACAATTTCACCTTTCTTCAGGCGAAAATGCTTTTTAGAGATGACAATTTCTGCCTCGCCATCAAGGATGTGAACCAAGGCCTCAAATGGTGCTTTATGCTCGCTCAATCCCTGCCCTTTATCAAAGGCGGGCTTGGACATTTCACTTAACATCTTTTATGCGGACTTTTTAATCACTAATGCCTGAAGATCCTTATACCAGTGAATGCCATGGAAATCCCAAATTTGTTTGCTGCCTCTATGACTTCTTTGTCTTTTATCGACCCACCTGGTTGGACAATATATTTTATCCCTGCTTTCCCTGCCTCTTCTACAGCGTCAGGGAACGGGAAGAATGCGTCAGAAACCAGGACACATTCTGATAAAACTTTTTCAAAGAATTCCTCTTTCTCCATTTTTAGGTTTTTCCTTTTCGTACACTAAATCAAGATTCTCTTTAACTTTTGGGACAGCCAATTTTTTCAGCGCATCGACCCTGTTGGGTTGGCCGCAGCCCATACCCAAGAGCATATAAAAGGTTAGCGAAGAGATTCCATTAAAACAAGGATTGAAACGAAAAATTTTATCTCCGATTCTATATGGAATTTTTTTTAGCGAAGAGATTCCATTAAAACAAAGATATGAGCTGTGAAGAGTAAAGGGTGTAAAGAGTGAAGAGAAAAGAGAAAAAAAATATTGATTGAAAAGGAAGATTTCAAACCAAAGCAATCCTTTGAAGATCAAAAGTTTCCTTGCTTTTTTTATTTAATCATGCTAAAAAATTAAACAAATTGCATATAAAAATGAAGGAAGGGATTATATTAATGAAAATGTATTTAATTTTAGTGCATTTCTACCCCCTCACCCTTCCCTCTCCCCTAAGGGGAGAGGATTAAAGCCTGCCCCAAACCTTGCCCTGAACTTGTTTCATGGGTTGATGCGGGAGTGAAGGGCAAAAAATAGAATGTAACAAATATTTATACGTTTGTAATAAATCCAAAAAAATATGTATCTTTATAAATGATAAGATAGTTGAGGGTAAAAGAAATGGAGAAGAAAAAACTAAATATCCCTATTATCCATATTATTGGTTTACCTGGTGCAGGAAAGACCACACTCGGAGAAAAACTATCAAATAAGTTTAAAATTCCTATCTATCGGATAGGAGAATACCGTTCTAAATTCCCAGTATCAATTATCGGAGAGGCGGATGCATGGTTAGCTTTGTTTCAGAATTTATCAAGAAAAAAATGGAAAAATTGTATTCTTGAAACTACTGGATTGAATTGCAGAGAATCATTCTTAAAGGCAGCTTTTCCGTTTTCTCAAATTGTAAAAATAAAATTGGAAGCCCGAAAAAGCGTTCTTTATACAAGACTCAGAAAGAAAAAGAAAAACGAGCAGGGCGGTAAGTGGCTATTCAGCACAGAATATCGTGATAAATTTGAATTTGTGAAAAAGTTATTCAAAGAGTTCGAGAAGATACATGCAGATATCAAGATTAACACCAATGAACTTAAACCAGCAGAAGTATATAAAATTGCTTTAGAAGAATTAAAAAAATTAATGATAGTTTAGAAGAGGGAGGAAAAATGAAAATTGAAGAATTTGCTCACATTTATTCATATCTAAATTCTTTCCAGAGATAGATAAAAGAGAGGTTGAGAAAGAGGAAAAAGACCTGAAGGAAATCATTGATAATGCAAAATAAAAAATATGATGAATTGAAAATATAAGGCTAATTTTTTATAATTATGCTTAGAATAGATGGAAAAAGTTGAAATTAGAAAATGGGGAGACCCGATACTTCATCAAAGGTCCAATGAAATTTCAATAATTGATGGTAGAATAATTTCTCTCTCTCAAAAGATGATTGAAGCAATGCATGAAAATTCAGGAATAGGGCTTGCTGCACCTCAAATAGGAATAAGTGAAAGATTGATAGTTATAGATATATGGAATAAAGAAAAACCCGATGAAATAATTATTCTGGCAAATCCGGAATTGCTTGAAGCCAAAGGAGAATCTATTCTGGAAGAGGGGTGTCTTAGTGTTCCTGAGATAAAAGAAGAAGTAAAAAGACCCCAAAAAGTCCTCATAAAAGGAATCGGACTTGACGAAAAAGAAAAGATAATCGAAGCCACTGACATCCTCGCAAGGGTTTTTTGTCATGAGATTGACCATTTAAATGGAAAATTTTTTATCGATCACCTCTCCCTTCTTAAAAGACAGCTAATAAAAAGAAAATTAAGAAAAATTCTCAATCCGTCTGATTATTATCATAGAAAAAAATAATGAAATTGATTTTTTTTGGAAGTGACAATATTTCTGTGCCTTTTTTCCATATCCTCATCCATAAAGGTTATAAAATCGAACTTCTTATCACACAAACAGGGAAAAAAGCTGGAAGACACTTGAAAGAAGTCCAACCTCTTGTAAAAGAAATTGCTGATTCATTTAACATTCCTGTGCATCAAACAGAAAAATTAAAAGAAGATGAATTTGCTTACAATTTAATTAGAAAAATCGACCCCGACTTAGGAGCGATTGCTTCATTTGGACAAATTGTTCCCAAAAGGATAATTGACCTCCCAAAAAAGGGAATCATCAATCTCCATTTATCTTTACTTCCTAAATATCGAGGAGCAGCGCCCGTTCAGTGGGCTATTATTAAAGGAGAAAAGAAGACGGGGGTTACAGTATTTTTTATCAATGAAAACTTGGATGAAGGCGATATAATTTTACAGCAAGAAATTGAAATTCATGAATCAGAAAATGCTTATCAACTTGAAAATCACCTGATCGAGGTGGGAAAAAAACTTTTAATAGATGCCATTGACAAAATCGAGAAGGGAATTTTTACCACGATAAAACAGAACCATTCAGAAGCTACTTATGCTCCAAAATTAAAAAAGGAAGACGGAAATTTAAATTGGAATTTAACTTCCATAGAGATAGATAGATATGTAAGAGCATTAATTGAGTGGCCTGGAACTTATACTTATTTTAGAAAAAAAATGTTAAAAATCTCAAGAGGAATACCTGAAAAAATCGTTTTTAATAACTCACCAGGAACCATATCAAAAATAGATAAAAATGGAATCTATGTTTCCTGTGGACTAAATACAACTTATATTTTGACTGAAGTTCAGCTGGAAGGAAAGAAAAAAATAGATGCCTATTCTTTCTCTCTGGGAGCTCGAATTACTCCAGGAGAGGTATTTTCTCAGAGTTTGTAATTTTTTTTAAAATTCAATCTATCCAGATATCTTCAAGAATAAAATTGATGGGATTTTGAGGTTTATTATGCTTTCTAACTTCATAATGAAGATGAGCTCCTGTGCTTTTCCCTGTACTTCCCACATAGCCGATAACATCGTATCTTTTTACTCTCTTTCCCTCTTTTACAATTGATTTTGATAAATGGGCATAAATCGTTGTATACCCAAATCCATGGTCTAAAATGATAATATTTCCATATCCAAGTCTGTATTCAGAAACAAGGACAAGCCCATCAGCTGGAGCAATCACATTATTCCCTATCTGAGTTGAAATATCTATTCCAGGATGAAAATCTCTCTTCCCGGTAAATGGGTCTGTTCTCATTCCAAAAACTGCAGTTATGTACCCTCTTGTTGGCCAAATTGAAGGAGTAGAAGCTAATAAAAGGGCCTGGTCTTTAAAATATTTATATAATAATTTTAAGTTTCCTTCGATTTGCATTGCCTGGTCTTTTAGAGAAATCGCTTTCTCCAAAATTATGCTCTGAGTTTGAGCAGTTTCTTCTACACTTGTCTTAGGGCTTTTTCCGGAATCGTATCCCCCACCTCCAATTCCTCCCACCTCTCTTAGAGCATACGGAGATTCTAAGCCAGCTATCCCATTCAGTTTTTCCGCATATGTTTTAAAAAACTTTATCTCTTTATTCAAAAGTTCTATTGTTGAACCCAGTTCAGAAATTGTTTTCTTTTGTGTTAAATTTTCATTTCGCAATTTTTGAATTTCCCTTTTTTCAAAACGAACTAATGTCCAGTCTACGATAATATAAGAAATAAAAATAAATACTATGGATAAAAAGGATAAGATAACTTTTAAAAATTTTGATGAAAAAGTAAATTTTTTAAATTTCCCTTTTGCTTGAGGAATGAACATAAATGTGTAAAATTTCTTCCTCATCATAAACTCCTGTGAAAATTTACTCAAAGCTTTTAACACAATTTTATTTTACATGTCAAGAATTTTTTTTGTAGGGGGGAAGAAAAATTTTAACTTTTGTGCCGATTCCTTTTTTACTTTCAATTTCTATTCTCCCTCCATGTTCCTCTACGTACTTCTTTGCAATAGGAAGTCCAAGACCAGTTCCCAAATCTTTTGTAGAAAAGTATGGTTCAAAAATGCGAGATAAATAATCTTCAGGAATCCCCTTTCCATTATCTTTTATTTCAATGATCAAGCTCTGTTCATCTGCTTTTATCTTTATAGCTATTTTCCCATCTCTTTCTATCGCCTGAATTGAATTAATTAGTAAATTTCTGAATGCAGTTTCAATTTTCTTTCTATCTATCATTATGTCTGGAACTTCCTCAAAATCTGTTTCAAATTTTATCTTTTCTGAAAGCAGTAATCTATAAGGTTCAATCATTTTTGAGATAAGAAGTTTTACATCTGTCAGTTCTAAATTCAATGGCTTTTCCTGAGAATACGTCAAAAATTCCTGAGAAATTTCTCTTAATCTTTCAACTTCTTTAATTATATAATTTACGGATTTCTCCACGACCTCTCCAAGAGCATCTAAATCCTCCCTATCTTTACAAGCCTTCAAAATATGTTCAGCAGATAACCTGATGGGTGTAAGGGGATTCTTTATTTCATGAGCAGCTTTTCTGGCCATTTCAGCCCATGCAGCTTTTTTACTCATCTCAGAAATTTCTTCCTGCTTTCTTTTCAAATCCATCACCATTGAATTGAATCCATCGATAAGACTTTTTATTTCATCCCTTGATTTTGTTTTTATCCTTACCTCAAGATTCCCTCTACCAACTTCTTTAATGCCTAATAAAAGGATTAAAATCGGCTTAATTATAATCTTTCTGAAATAGTTCACAATAATAAAAGATACAACCAGAATAAGAGTCGAGATGAATGAAATGAATTCTAAAAAATTAGTGGAAGCCATCTTAACTTCGCCAATTTCAAAAACAAGAGGAAGAGATAATACATATTCCTCACTCTGGTAAGAAATCATAGAAGATACTGTAAAATAAAAAAGACTTCCTATTTTTTCTTTTTTAAAGAAAAACGGGGTTTTTGAATAATACAAATTTTGATAAATTTCTCCATCAATTCTCTCGGGGAGAATCCCTGTTGAAAAAAGTTCGCTCCGTGAAGAAGCGAGTATTTTTCCCTTATAATAAAGATTGATGTCCCTTGAAATTAGTGAATTAATCCATAGAATTAAATCATTTGGAATTTCTTCTGTATCTTCCCTCTCGAGGGAAAGAAATTCATGAAAGATTCCCGATGCAGTGTTTAAATGACTGATTGCCCTCGTCCTGAACTGGTCAAGGAAAAGGCTCTCAAGATATTCCCTTGTAAAAATAGAAAACATCAAAAAAGGAAATATAGCAACGAGAACAAAGGCTAAATAAACTTTCTGAGAGAATGTTAAATTTTTATAGATTAATTTTTCTTTTCTTTTTTCAAATAAAAAAGAATATAGGCCAATTAGGATAACAGTAAATAATATAAAAATAAGGGTAAAACTCCAGAAATTTAAAAAATAAGATTTAATTGATTCTATCGGATAAAAAATCGAATAAATTCGATTTTCTCCGCTGAAAAATACAGCATGATAAAATACATTTGAATCGGAAAAAGAACTCCATACAGGTTGCTCATCTCTAATCCTTTGAATTAAGTTTTCTGTCAGATTGAAATTAATTCTTTCAGGATTGTATAAAATAATTCCGTTTTTATCATAAACTGCAATCCCGAAATCTTTTCTGGTATAAAAAGTCGGAAAGAAAGATTCTGCGCGAAGAATTCTGAAATAGATATTCTCTGAATAAAGAATCGGAATTGTATCAAAATCAATGGAAAGATAAAAAATTACCCTTCCAATAGTTCTTTCTTTTTCGTTAATCCCTTTGAATCCCACAAGAATAGCCCTCGATTTATTAAAAAATTTAAGGTCCATTTCTCTTGAAATCCATGATTCACCTATATTATCAACAATCCTTCCGGAAGAAAGATATGGAAGGTTCAATGAAAATCTTGATAGAACATTTCCTCTATCATCTACTATTTCTAATGCAGAAGGCCAATTAAGTTTGGAAGCAGTGGTTTTTGACCATAAACTTTTTGCATATTCTTCATCTCTAAAACTTAAAATATTATTTTTAATTTCATTTTCTTTTTTGTTGATATCCGTTAAGGATTCTTCTAATATAAATTCTCCCCAGTTCTTTTGATTTAAAATTAGTGGAATGATTGTATTCTCCAAAAAAACTCTATTAGATTTATTTAGATAATGATCCATTGAGAAGAAAAGAAATATAGAAATAATAGCGATTGAAATAACTAAAAAATATTTTTTCTTGACCCATTCCAAATTAAATGAGGCAATTCCTATCATAAAATAAATTGCAATTGAAGGAATTAATGGAAGAGAAACTCCAATTTTCTTCAATGGATAATAAAGAACAAAAATCAGAATAAACCATAAAACTAAATTTATTGAGAGAGAACGAACAAATTTCTTTATCAGCAGAAATATAAAAGCTGAAACGAATATAAAAGAGAAAAAAATTAAAAATATACCAAGTTCAACTAAAATTTTAGATGGATTTAAGGATAAATAAAAAAAATCAAAGTGAGAATTGAAAAATACTTTTTCTAAAAATTTTTGAAAGATAATTAAAAGAAAAACAATCACTAAAGAGAGGAGAATGCCAGAAATAACAGAAAAAAATCTATTCAGAGAATAAACTCTTTCCGAAAGGAGATGTTCCTTTAAAAAGTAAAAAATAATCATGGCAGTTAAGAAGAAAATCAAAGAGGAAAAAAATACATCAAAGGGCGATTTTAGAAGTCCCAATGGAAAATACATTGAAATATCCTGTGAATTAAAAATAATAAAGGAGTTTCTGATTATCCTTAAGTTTAATACAGAAAGGAATTGAAACCTGATCAGCCATAATAAAACTATTAAAAATATCCCCCATAGATATTTTCTATTTCCTTTCAAGACCTTTCTCAGCAAAAAAACTGCAAGAATCGAAAATGATAAAAATAAAAATAGATTAGAAATTAAGGCAATTTTTTCTTTCGTTTGACTGAAAATGAACTGAGAACTGAATGAATTTAAGCCCAATATTGAAAAAATCTCTCCCCTTTCTGATCTTAACGGGAAAATCAATGAGATAGTTTCATCAGATAATTTTGATACATATTCATCCTTCTTTGATATAAAAAATCTATTTATATCGTTTTTATCTTCCCTGTAGTCTAAATATTGAACTTTATAATCTACATTAGAGAATTTCTCAAGAAAATCATACTCTTTTAAGTAGAGACTCTTTATTGAGGGAAGAAATGCTATCTGTCTGAAATAAGCATAATGGTAATTAGAATCTTTCTTAAGTTTTCTAATGGATACTATGAATATAGAAGAGCCTTCTTTACTTAAATGTTCTGACTCAGATCTATTAAATACAAGACTCTCATCAAGTTCACATATCTTGCCATACCACAAAACCATTTTGTTCTGGCTATCAAAAATTGAAATTCCTTCTTTGTATTCATCAAATTTTAAATCTTTTAATACATTGATTATCCTTTCCCTATTTATATTGCTTCCATCGAAAATCTCTTTTGAGGATAAAATTCTGGATATATATTTAGATCGCAAAGAAATATCTTCTTTAATCCTACTGAACTCTTTCTCAATTTCTTTTTTCTTCTCTCTCAGAAAGCTTATTTTTCCTTCTTTATAAGCTTCGCTTTTTTTCTTCGAAATTGAATCATTCAGCAAAGTTAAAATTATTGCTAAAATTATGAAAAATACAACAAAAAATAATGATTTCTTATTCATTTAAAACTCTTTTGATTTAATTTCTATTATCTTCCAATTATTCTGTATTTTTTTCAAAGAAATCAAAATAACGCTCATATAATTTTTTCTGGATGTTCTATTAAAAAAATTCCATTCAGTTTTTAAAATAACGAAGTCCTTTTTCTCTTTTATTGTATTCCCTCCCCTTACTCTAATTGAAACAGTTTTATAATCTTTAAAAATCCAGTCAAAAGTGTAAATAGTCTGATCCTTTGAAAGATAACCTGTTAAGGAAAAAGGCTTTGGAAGAAAAACAAAAATTTCTCTATCATCCGGGAAGAATTTTTTTAATTTAGCTAAATCTCCATGATAGAATGAATTTTCAATCTCATTGATTGACGAAGAGAGAATGGAAAAAATAATTAATATAGATATCACTGAATTCAATATTTAATTATAGTAAACACATCATATTCATTTAGCTTTTCCCTTCCATTTAGAAATTCCAGTTCGACGAGAAAACCAGCTCCGACAATTATCCCACCCATTTTTTCGATAAGCTTTATAACAGCCTGGGCTGAACCACCTGTTGCTATTAAATCATCTATAAGAACAACCCTCTCACCTGGAATGACCGCATCTTTATGAATCTCAAGGGTATCTTCGCCATACTCAAGTTGATATGTCATTCTTTCTACTGTTGCTGGAAGTTTTCCTGGCTTTCTCACCGGAATAAAGCCAGCATTAAGCTGATATGCTACAACTGAAGCGAATATAAATCCTCTTGATTCAATCCCAACTACTTTATCTATATCTTTTCCTCGATAATAATCAACCATCATATCCACTGCTGATTTAAATGCTTTTCTGTCCTTTAAAAGTGTTGTAATATCTTTAAAAATTATTCCTTTTTTAGGAAAATCTGGCACATCTCTAATTATTTTTTTCAACTCTTCTGCATTCATCAAATCCTCCATAAAGATTTATACAACAAATAATAATTTTAGAGAAGTGGTTGGAGTTATTAAACGCAGTGCGAACCTATTTTGAAACATCAATAACAAAGACTTAATCCTTCCGATTCGGCTTTTGTCTGCCTTCCTGCCTGCTCGGCAGGAAGGCATCCTTGCGTCCTCGACCTCGCAAAAAATCTTTTTTTATTAAGAGTGCGCCGAACAAAATTTTTTAAAAAGGAATTATTTTTTGCTCGGTCTCGTCCGCCTCTGCCCTTAACCAAAGAAGCAAATGCTTCT
>JBFLYD010000005.1 GCA_040756905.1 Acidobacteriota bacterium | reverse complement strand
CCCTACAGAAAAATATCATTTAATAACCTCGAATTTAGAATTTCCGGAGTTCCGATAAGTGGGACGGTTCAGCTACGCATCATTCCTAATAAATTATCAGGGATGGCAGAAATCAGATTTTGGTATGGCAACAAATTAGTAGGAATAGAAAAGGTCAAAAATGAAGACCTGAAATTAGTCCACTTTTAAATCTTAAATAGTCCACTTTTAAAATTTAGCTAACACAGCTCAAAAGGAATATTTATAGTAATTACAATATTTTTTTATCGGACATTCGGGGCAGTTTGGTTTTACTGGCTTACATATGTTCTGCCCAAATTGGACGAATAAATCGTTGAAATCCATCCAGTATCTTTCAGGAATTAATTTTCTAAGTTCCAGTTCTGTCTGCTCAGGGGTTTTTGTATGAATCCAGCCAAGTCTATTGGGAATCCTGTGACAATGCGTGTCAATTGGAAGTGCTTTTTTCCCATATCCATAGACAAGAACGATATTTGCAGTTTTTCTTCCAATTCCTTTAAACTTTAATAACTCCTCAATTGTATCAGGAGCCTTTGAATGGTATCTCTCTACAAGAATTTTTGATATTTCTTTGATTCTTTTTGCCTTTGTCTTATAAAATCCAACAGGATAGATTGCCTTTTCAATTTTTTTTGTTGAAATTTTTAACATTTTCTCTGGGGTGTCAGCTAATTTAAATAGCCTTTTCGATGCATTCCCTGTCACTTCATCCTTTGTTCTAAGGCTTAAAAGACAGGTGACAAGAACCTGATAAGGTGATCGAGTATTTTCTGAAATTTCTGTTACAGTAGGAGCTTTAAATCGGCTGGATTCTTTTTTAAGAGTTTTTATTATTTTCTCAATTTCATTCAGCTTTGTTTGACAACTCATAATCATTAAAATATTATAATAATAAAATGAAAAAAGAAAAACAGAAAATAAGAATAATTCTCTTCACTGGAAAGGGTGGGGTAGGAAAAACTTCTGTTGCCTCTGCCACTGCTCTCAGATGTTCTGAGCTTGGCTACAGGACGCTATTAATGAGTACAGATGCAGCTCATTCTCTGTCAGATTCTTTTGAGATGGAGATTGGAAAAGAAATAAAGGGGGTAGGAAAGAACTTGATGGGGGTTGAAATCGATGTGAATTATGAGATTCAGAAAAACTGGGGTCCTATTAAAAACTTCATCCATGATTTTTTGAAAAAACGTGGCCTCGATGACATAATTGCTGAAGAGATGGCAGTTTTTCCTGGAATGGAAGAAATATTTTCCCTTTTAGAACTTGTTCAATATTATATGAAGGGACAATTTGATGTAATAATAATAGACTGTGCTCCAACCGGAGATACGCTGAGGTTACTCTCTGTTCCTGACATTGCAAAGTGGTACATGGAAAAAATATTCAACATCGAGAGGATGGTCCTAAAGGGGGTAAGACCTATTATGAAACAGTTTGTTGATTTTCCCCTTCCTGATGATGGTGTTTTTGCCTCAGTTGAAAAACTTTACAGAAATCTCATTGGAATAAAGGAGGTTCTTACAGATCCCGAAATTTCTTCTGTAAGGATGGTGGTGAATCCTGAAAAAATGGTGATAAAAGAAGCTCAAAGAGCGTACACATTTTTAAATCTATTCGGCTTTGTTACAGATGCTGTTATTATCAATAGAATAATAACGGATGAAATTCAGGATAGTTTCTATGATCGCTGGAAAGAAATTCAGAAAGAGCATCTAAAAAATATAGAAGAGAATTTCAGTCCGATTCCCATCTTTAAGTCAAAATTATGGAAAGAAGAAGTTGTTGGAAAAGATTTGTTATCACAGATGGCTTCTTACATCTATCAGGATAAAAATCCCGTTGAGATTTTTTACAAAGAAAAGCCAATAAAAGTGGTTGAATTAAATGGAAATCATTTTCTTTTGATAAAAATGCCGTTTGCTACAAAAGAAGTTGTTGACCTATGGGTAAATGGAGATGAATTGACGATAAAATTTAAAAATTTTAAAAGAAATTTAGTCTTGCCGAGAAGCCTTTCTTTTAAAAAGATAGAAGAAGCAACGATAAAAGAGGGGTTTCTTGAAATAAAATTTGGAGGGGAGAATTATGGGGAATTTTCTTGAATTCTGTAAATTTTGTCCTGTTTATTTATTTTTTGCAAAGATTCCAAATACAGAAGCAGGAAAGCATCTATTCAATGCAAAAAAAGAAGTTTTATTTGCCCTAAAAAGTGTTATTGAAAAAGAAATAGAAAAAATTGATAAAATGGGTAAGAAGGAAAAAGCAAGAAAAGTTGAGGTAAGCTGAATTTCGGAAACAAGTAAAGTTTTGTGGCTGTTAATAATTTGGGCAGCAAGGGTGGACAAAAATAGAGATAGAGAGGTTAACCATCCCCTTCGCTCAGATCTCCTTGCATCAAAATCTATGCTCGTTCGTTCAAATAATCTCCTATCTCTCAAAGTTATACTATCTCTTAGATGATAAATCCTCTCTCGCTCACGTTCGTTATATCATTTCTCTTTCGATATAATAAATATAGGAAATTATTCTCACTTACTTCGCAGATTTTTAGATGCTCGTCGATATATCGCTCAGAAGACGGTTAACCTCTCAATCTAAGTAGTATTTTAAGTCACTCTTCTTGCCTAAAAATACATTGATTTAATTTCTCCTACCACAAAACTTTACTTGCTTCATGAATTTCCATTAATTTGACTTGGATAACATCCTTCTATATAATTAAAATTTCTTAAAATGCGTAGGAGAATATAATTGGTAGAAATAAAGACACTTGTGTTGATTTTGTATTTTTCAATATTGGCAATTCTATCTGTTTATGGATTCCACCGATATTTTTTGCTTTATCTTTTTCTTAAAAATAAAAATAAAGACATAAAACCAAAAAGTTATTTTAAAAAACTTCCCACTGTTACAATTCAACTTCCAATCTATAATGAGATGTATGTGGTAAGAAGACTGGTCGATGCGGTATGCAGACTTGATTATCCAAAAGAACTTATTGATATTCAGGTTTTGGATGACTCGATAGATGAGTCCCAAGAAATTGCGAAAAACAGGGTGGAGTTTTACAGGGAAAAGGGGTTTAACATCAAATATTTTCACAGAGAAAATAGAAGAGGGTTTAAAGCAGGTGCCCTTGAAGAAGGCCTTAAAGAATCAGAGGGAGAATTTGTCGCCATATTTGACGCTGATTTTATTCCAACACCAGATTTTTTAAAAAGCACAATTCATTATTTTACAGATGACTTAGTTGCAATGGTTCAGGCAAGATGGGGTCATATAAATCGGGATTATTCATTGCTTACAAAAGTTCAGTCAATATTCTTAGATGGCCATTTTATGATAGAACATATAGCAAGAAATCGATCAGGAAGATTTTTTAACTTCAATGGAACAGCAGGAATCTGGAGAAAGGTGGCTATATACCAGGCAGGAGGATGGGGAGTGGACACTCTTGCGGAGGACCTCGATTTAAGCTACAGAACTCAGTTACTCGGTTGGAAATTTATCTATCTTCCAGAATTTTCTGTTCCTGCAGAACTTCCAGTAGATATGAATGGATTCAAAAGCCAACAATTCAGATGGGCGAAAGGTTCGATTCAGACAGCAAAGAAAATACTCCCTGTGATTTTAAAGTCAAGGATTTCTTTCTGGCAAAAATTAGAGGCGTTCTTTCATCTGACTGGAAATCTAACATTTCTTTTAATGGCTCCCCTTTCTCTTCTTGTGATGCCTACCGTTATTATAAGAAAGGGACTTGGCTGGTCTGATATGATTGCAATAGATTTTCCTCTTTTTATGTTTGCAACTGCATCTTTTTCCCTATTCTATTTAGTTTCTCAGAAAGAAATATACACTGACTGGGAGGATACATTTAAATACCTTCCATTTTTGATGTCTCTGGGAATCGGACTTGCAATAAACAATGCCTGGGCTGTCTTAGAAGCTCTTATGGATAAAAAATCTGAATTTGTAAGAACTCCAAAATATGGTATTGAAAGCCAAAAAGAAAACTGGCTTATGAAAAAGTACAGGGCCAAGAAAAATTTTATCTCATACATTGAACTTTTAATGGGAATATATTTTACATTTACCGTAATTTTAGCCTTTAAAGAAGGAATCTACATGACAATTCCCTTCCTTTTATTGTTCCAATCAGGATATCTGTACATGGCTTTTTATTCTTTGATTCAGAACGAGAAAATATCTGAGTTCTTCTTGGGCGATAGAAAAGAGGAGTATGTCAAATCCTCAAAAAATTTCGGAAAAAAATAAATATTTCCTGCCCAAAACTTTTTTCTCCATTATTCGTATTTTAATTTAAATGGGAAAAATAAATTTATTTGAATCATTTCGAATATCCCTCTCTTCACTTTTTTCTAACAAATTAAGAACTTTCCTGACGCTTCTGGGAATAATAATTGGAGTTCTCACAGTTATAGTTGTGGTATCTATCATTCAGGGGTTAAACAAATATGTTTCAACCACCCTATTTAATTTTGGAACGAATGATTTTTTTGTTATGAAAATGCCAGGAATAGTTACAGATTTTAATAAATATTTAGAATACAGGAAAAGAAAGGATTTAACTTTTGATGATGTGAAAGCATTGAGGAAATACTGTAGGAATTGCAATTTAGTTGGAGCCTTCTCCACAACTCCTTCTGAGGTTAAACATGGAAGGCAATTTCTTAAAGATTTAAGCATTAATGGAGTTACTGCCGTTGACCACCTTATAGGAAGAGTGTTTGAGCTTGAATCTGGAAGGCAGATTTCATCAAACGATGAGGAGCATTCAAGAAAAGTTTGTATCATAGGCTGGGAGGTTAAAGAGAAACTTTTTCCATATACTGACCCTCTTGGTAAGATCATAAAATTAGGAAATCACTATTTTCTGATAATAGGAGTTGGGAAAAAACAGGGTTCCATCTTAGGATTTAATCAGGATAATTATGTGAGGATACCTCTTACAACTTTCCAGAGAATTTTTGGTAGATGGAGAGATCTTATAATCGAAGTTCATACACTATCCCAGAGTGATATGGTTAAGGCTATGGATGAGGTGAGGATGATCCTCCGAGCCCAGAGAAAGATTCCTCCAAAAAAAGAAGATGACTTTGATATCTCAACCCAGGAAACTTTTATCGATTTTTATAAAAAAACAACATCCACTCTTTACATTGCAATGGTGATAATCTCCTCGATTTCTCTTTTGGTGGGAGGGATTGGAGTTATGAACATAATGCTCGTTTCGGTCTTGGAGAGGACAAGGGAAATAGGAATCAGAATATCAGTAGGGGCGAGGAGAAAGGATATCCTGAAGCAATTTCTAATAGAATCCTCTTTCATCTCTGGAATCGGCGGCATACTGGGTATCATTCTTGGATTTTCAATTGCAAAGATAGTTTCTGTTGTAAGCCCCCTTCCATCTGCGATTGAATTATGGTCGGTCATTGCAGGTTTATTGATTTCTGTATCAGTGGGTTTGTTTTTCGGAATTTATCCTGCAAACAAGGCATCCAGACTTGACCCGATCGAGGCTTTAAGGAGAGAATTGTAAGAAGATGAAATTATTGATAATTAGAGAATTACTCTCGATTTCTTTTTCTACATTAAAATCCCATAAATTACGCTCCCTTCTTACAGTTGTGGGTGTGATGATAGGGGTGATGACAGTAATAGGAATGGTTTCAGTTATAGAAGGGATAAACAGGAGTTTTATGCAGAGTCTTCAGAGCATAGGGTCGAGCTTAATATTTATTTCTAAGCATGAACCTGGCATAAGGGTTGGAAGAATGTCAGAGGAGGAAAGGACGAGAAAGGGGTTTACGTATGAAGATGCGATAGCAATTGAAAGACTCTGTCCTTCTGTCGGAGAAGTGACATATCAGCATTATTACAGCCTGTTTGATTATGGAAGTCTGACTGTAAAATATCGAAATGAAAGATTACAGAACCCGAGTTTTTTGGGCGTTAATTCTGAGTATTTGGAAGTTTTTGAAAATCCAGTAAAAGATGGAAGATTTTTTACAAAAGAAGAAATGCTCAGGAGGGTGAATGTCTGTGTTCTGGGAATGGAGATAGTTGAGGCGCTTTTCCCCCATTCTGACCCAATAGGAAAAGAAATTATGATAGGTAATGATAAATTTAGAGTGATAGGCTATTTTGAAAAAAGAGGGAAGCTTTTCGGAGAAAGCAGGGATAATCAGATTCTTATTCCATTTTTTACATTTGAGAAACTTTACCCTCAGGTTGAGGATGTTTTTATTGCAGCAAAGCCAAAATCTCCTGAACTCATTTTCAAAGCGATTGAGGAGATAGAAGAAGTTTTGAGAAGGAGAAGAGGGGTTCCATTCGGAAAGCCCAATAATTTTGCTGTTTTTACACAGGATACAATTGCAAGCCTCTACAATCAATTAACCCAGGCAGTTTATATAGTGATGATAATAATAGCCTCGATAAGTCTTTTAGTTGGCGGGATTGGAGTGATGAACATTATGCTTGTCTCAGTGAGAGAGAGGTTGAGAGAGATTGGAATAAGAAAAGCAATTGGCGCAAGAAACCGGGATATTCTCTGGCAATTTCTTTTTGAAGCTATGACACTTGCAGGAATTGGAGGAATAATTGGTATATTTCTTGGATGGATGGTAAGCATAGGGGTCAAGGAATTCACTCCACTTCCTGCTGCTGTTTCTCTTTGGTCAGTTTTTATCGGATTTTTAATTTCTCTTTCTGTTGGCATTTTTTTTGGAATATTTCCAGCTCAGAAAGCTGCAAAACAGAGCCCGATTGAAGCATTAAGATATGAATGATAAGAAGAAATAAAAAAGGGGCTGATTTTCAGCCCCTCTTTTATTCTGTTAGAGAGAATCTTACTTTACAGTAATTCTGTCCTTCCAGAGCTGGAACATCTTCTCTCCGATTCCTTTAACCTTCATTACATCTTCGATTCTCTGAAAGTTTCCGTTCTTTTTTCTGAAATCCACAATAAGCTGGGCTTTTTTTGGACCGAGTCTTGGAAGAGTAGCTAATTCTTCAGCTGAAGCAGTGTTGATATTGATCTTTTTTACTTCCTGAGCTTTTGCATCAGTTTTCTGAGCTTGAGTCTCAGCTTTTACTACAGGCGAGAAAACCAATAAAATCCCTAATGCCAAAAAGCTTGCCATTACAACTCTTAAAATTTGTTTTTTCATTTTGTCCTCCTTCATTATTTTTTAAGCAAAGGAGATGCCAAATTTAATAAGTTCAATGTTATCAGATAATTAACAAATTTTTAAAAAATTATTGAAAAATTTAAGTAAATCAATATTTACATTTTATAGTTTAGTTTAATGTTCTATTGTTAACTTTGGTTTACATATCATAGATTAGGGGCACATCCGAATCTTTTGAAAAAATTCTTAATCAATACTCTATATAAAATGAGAAGGAAGGGTGGCTCAAAAACAATGATTATTTTAAAAAAGGGATGTGTCTCTAATTTATTTAGCTTTTGGATGGAATTCTCTGTATATTCTCATCAATTCTTTTATGTTAAGATGGGTATATTTCTGGGTTGTGTCTAAACTTTCATGGCCGAGGAGTTCCTGGATTGACCTCAAATCAGCACCTCTTGAAAGAAGATGGGAAGCAAATGAATGCCTGAGAGAATGGGGAGAGATTTTTTTGTTTAAATTTAATTTAATTCCAAGGTTTTTTATCATTCTCTCCACAGACCTTTCTGTAATCCTTTCTCCACGAAAATTTAAAAAAACAGGTTCAAAATCAATCTTTCCATTGTTCAATTCAAACCTGTTATTTTTCCACTGGATAAGTCTTATTTCAGCATATTTCCCAAAAGGAACAATCCTTTCTTTTTTCCCCTTTCCTTTTACCCTGATTATTTTGCTGTTAAAATTAACATCATCCCAGTTAAGGTTTACAAGCTCTGAAACTCTCATGCCTGTAGAATACAGTAGTTCTATAATTGCTGCATTTCTTTTTTGAAGCGTGCTATCCTCCTTTATTTCAAGCAGCTTTATCGTTTCTTCTTCAGAAAGAAACGATGGTATTTTTTTATCCACTTTTGGAGAGGAAACAGCTTTTGCAGGATTATGATTGATCACTCCTTTTTCGACTAAATACTGAAGAAATGACCTTATCGAGGCCAATTTTCTTGAGAGGGTTGACTTCTGACTTCCTTTTTTAAGTATCTCAGCTGAAAATCCCCTTATTACAATGTTGTCTATTTCCTTAAGATCCACATCTTTGTAAAGAAGAAATTCATTGAACTGGTTTAAATCAAGGCTATAATTTCTTATCGTATGAGATGAATAATTCTTTATATTTTTCAAATAATCTAAGTATGATTTTATTTTATCCTTCAATTATTTTTTTTAAGATATTCAAGCATTTGCTTTGCAGTGGGAACGTTCGGGTCGTCAGGAGAAAGTTGAATAAATTTTTCAAAAGCTTTTATCGCTTCCTCCATCATACTCTGATTCACATAGAGAAGCCCGAGCTGATAGTAAGATGCTCCATAATCACTTTGAACTTCGATTGATTTCTTGAAAGCCTCCAGAGCTCCTTTATAATCGGCATTGTTCATAAGACAGGCTCCTAAATTATAGTAGGCTTCAGGGTCATTGGGACTTATTTCAACAGCTTTCTTAAAATATTTCGATGCTTCTTCGAAATCTTTCTTTAAACCATAAAGCTCGCCCAGGTTTTTTAGGCCAGAAAAACTTTGAGGCTGAATCTCGATCATTTTTTTAAAGGCTTCAATCGCTTCATCATTTTTATTCATTTTTCTGTAAGAAATCCCGAGATTATAATAATAAATTGGCTCATTCGGGTCTTCCTTTAATGCTTCCCTATATTCATTCACTGCTTTTTCATAATCTCCTTTTTGAAAAGCTTCGTTAGCCTGTTTGAAAGATTTTTCTGATGGAGTTTCTTTCTTTTCTCCATATTCTCTTGCAGTCTCAAGCTCTAAATTTACTTCGACCGTCTCGTTAATTGGAACTCTTATTTCAAGAATACCTGTTATAAAACCCTCTTTTTCACACTTAATCTGGTAATAGCCAGGATACAACCCAATCTGAACAAATTTTCCTTTTTTGTCAGATCTTAATTCATACTTGGCAGTGGGATTGGCGATGGAAGTTATAGTAATTTTTGATCCCTGTATCGGATTTTTATTTTTATCGGTTATAAGTCCAAGGATTTTTCCCTGAACTGAGGAAAGGAGATATATAACTAGTATTATTAAAATTATTATGAATATAATTACCTTTTTCATCATCTCCTCCATATTTATAATAATTTCATAATCATTTAAAATCAATAAAAACTTTACTTGCTTCAAGTGCTTTTGATATTATCTCAAAGAAAGGGAATTAGGATGAAGAAATTATTTCTAATTTTGCCAATTTTTATTTTTATAATAATTCCTTTTTATTCAAAAATAATTTCTCAGGAAAGGCAGCCAGCAGTTGCCGGTGCATTTTACCCAAAAGATGCAAAAGAATTATCATCGATGATTGATAAATTTATCGAATCTGTAAAACCCCCTGAAATCAAAGGTAGGATATATGGAATAATCGTGCCCCATGCAGGTTATATATATTCAGGAAGAGTGGCTGCTTATGGATATAAATTGGTTTCAGGGAGAAAGTATGATGCAATTGTGGTGATTGGACCTTCCCATTATTTTCCTTTCGAGGGAGTTTCTGTATATCCAAAAGGCTACTATGTGACCCCCCTTGGTAAAGTTAAAATTGATGAAAAACTTGCCTCAGAGATGAGAGCTCAAGGCAGGAGCTTAATAAGAGATATCCTACAGGCCCATCTAAAAGAGCATTCCGTAGAAGTGCAAATTCCATTCATTCAAAAAGTATTTGGCGATATTCCCATAGTGCCTTTAGTTATGGGAAATCAGGATGAAAGGACAATAAAAGGGTTAGCTATGGCTCTTTCAAAAGCATTAAAGGATAAAAATGTATTGGTTGTTGCTTCTACTGACCTCTCCCATTTCCACTCAAAGAGCCGTGCGAAAGAAATCGATGATTTTACAATCTCTTTTATCGAGAATTTTGATGAAGATAGATTGATGAGAGAATTTTTAATCGATAGGGCTGAAATGTGCGGAGGAGGACCTGTCATATCCATGATGATGGCAACAAGGATACTCGGTGCAAAAGAAGTAAAAATATTAAAATATGCTGACTCCTCAGATGTAGGTGGTCCAACTGAAAGAGTGGTTGGTTATCTTTCAGCAGCAGTTATTGTTCCGGAGGCAGTGAAAAAAGAGAGTAAAAATAATGGAAAAAAAAACAAAAAAGCTCTAAGTTTCATCGAGTCTCCCAATGAATTAAGAAGCAATAATTTTTTTCCTTCCAGTAATATTAATTATAGATTTAATGAAATCAACCTCACCTCTTCTTTCAGCCCCCTTAATTTATTTCAAACTGATATGGATAACTTCAATTCTTCTTTTATTAATCCTCCTTATGGTTTAATTTATAGATTGAAAGAAGTGGATAAAGAAGAGAAGGAAATAAGGCACGATCTTGATAAAGAGATGAAAGAAAAAACAGAAAATTTTAATTTAACTGAGGGACAAAAGAATAAGCTTCTCGAAATAGCTAGAAAATCTATCGAAGGTTGGGTTTTAAGAAAGGAAGTTTACAATGTGGGAAATGTGGAGGAAGGGTTAAAGGAATTAAGAGGTGTTTTTGTTACGATAAAGAAAAAAGGAGAGCTAAGGGGGTGCATAGGGTTTACCGAACCTTTGTTCCCCTTATGGGAAGCAACTCAAAGGGCAGCAGTCTACGCAGCAGTAAAAGACCCAAGATTTGAACCATTATCTCCTGAGGAATTGAAAAAGATTCACATTGAAATCTCAGTGCTTACACCTTTAAAGAAGATTTCAGATATAAAAGAGATAAAGGTTGGAACCCATGGTCTTTTAATTTCCAAAGAGGAGCGAAAAGGATTGCTTCTACCCCAGGTTGCAGTTGATCATGGCTGGACAAGAGAACAGTTTTTAGACCAGACCTGCCTGAAAGTTGGCTTTCCCTATGGCTGCTGGAGAAAAAACGCCGAAATCTTCATCTTCGAAGCTGAAATCTTTGAGGAGAAATGAAAATTTTTTAGCAAGCCTTTTTACAGGCGTTTTGGTAAAAACTTATAAAAATTTAAGGTTCTTTTGATTAAATATCAGAAAAAAAGTTCAATTAAAATTAAATAATAAAAAATTAGGGAAAAGATATTGGAAAATATTATTATTATCGATATCTATAAATTTTCATAATTTTTTCAAATGAAAATGGAAAAAATAAATTGAGAAATAAACCTGCCATTGATTTATAATTAAATGGATTATTTTTTAAGCTACTAAAGAAATAGATGGTTGATTTTCTTTGATTCTTTAACAGAGAGTTAAAAACTCCCTTTTTATAATATAAATGAGATAATACTTTTTTTGGCGTATTTTCATCTACGATTAGGTTTTTCTCTAAGACGGCTACTTCATTTTTAACCATTCTAAAGATGTCAGCGCTCATCATAGATGAAGCAATTCTATATTTTGCTACATATTTATCAATGTATCCTATTTTATAATGCTTTGATATTCTTAACCACATATCATAATCTTCACAAGATGTTAAATTTTCATCAAATAAACCTACTTTTTCGAAACATTCTCTCCTCGCAAGAGCAGAAATCACTGTAAATAAATTTCTATTTAATAGATCTTCATGAGTAATTTCAGGTCCAATATTTTTTGGCGGAATCGAGTAAAGAGGTTCTCCTGATTCTGATATACATAAAGTTTTTCCGCACACCATTCCAAAATCTTTGTTATTCTCTAAGAAGTCATAAAGTGTAATTAAGGTATCAGGATACCAGATATCATCTGGATCTAAAAATGCAATATAGTTACCTTTAGAAAATTCAATTCCCTTATTCCTAGCATTCGAAAGACCTTTATTTTCTTGATAACAATAAACTAAATCATTTTTATAAGGTTGAAGTAATTCTTCCACATTATCAGTAGATCCATCATTAATGAAAACTATCTCTAAATTTTCTAATCTTTGACTTTTTGCATTTAAAATTGCCTGTTCTACATATTTTTCACAGTTAAAACAAGGGATAATAATTGAAATTAATGGATTATTCACTTCTTTTTAATCATTTTTATAATTTTATTTTAAAAATAATTGCTTATAAATATAATTGGTAAAGAATAAATGAGCTTCTTTGTCTACCTTTTTAAAACCTCTTTAAGCCCAGAAGATTGATTCTTCAGATAAGTTTTCTAATACCCCTTGAAATATATTCAGGCAATAAAACTTTTGGATTTAATTTTATAGCCCTAATAAAAAGCCATAAAGCTTTCCATTTGAAAAGCCTGGCTGCCGATACTGTCAGAATTAGAATTTTTTTTGCCGCATCGAGTGCCACTGCTTTAGCCTCAATTGAATTTAGAGATACTAATTTAAGATAAGATCTATATAAATTTTCAATTAGTTTGTATACTTCTTGAATTTGATGAAAATCATTTAAAAAATTCTCTCTAACCATTTGGTGAAGACTTATTATAGTTTTTATCGGAATTTCTTTATTCAATGTTTGGGAAATAGATGAATGCATAACTTTAATAACTGCTTGTTCTTGTTCTGGAAAATACCTTGAGGTTATGTTGTTCACCCCGATACGATGACAAAGAAGGACCTCTGGAAGATTAGCTAATTTAGTTTTAAAACTTGCACGAGTCCAGAGATCATAATCTTCAGCATGTTGCGCCTCTATATGATATAAACCTACTTTTTCTATAATAGAACGTCGCATCATAACTGATGCGTGGCTCATACAATTTTCAAATAATAGGCACCATCTTATAAGACCAGGCATTGTTGGTAAACATAATTTCTTTAATGGAATTCTATTTTGATCAATTAACTCCATCGATGTCCCTAAAAAATCAATTTCAGGATGTAGCTCCATATACTCTACTTGTTTCTGTAATCGTTCGGGTAAACTTATATCATCCGCATCCATTCGGGCAATGTACTTTCCTTTACTAAGATGACATCCTCTATTAAGAGAAGCGATTACTCCTTGATTTTCTTGATTGAAGACAAATATTCGCTTGTCTATCTTCTGATACCGAGTAAGAATTGCACCTGTGCTATCAGTCGAGCCATCATTAATGATAATGAACTCAAAATTTCTGAATGTCTGGTAGAGGATACTTTCAATAGATTTTTCTAGGTAATTTTCGCCATTATATACTGACATAACAACACTTACAAGAGGTGTGTCAGTCATTCAGTGTATCTCTTCTGTTTGACCTAAGCGCACTTTCCCTACCAGACCATAACTGAGTGGCTTACATTGTAGGCCTAACTGCTTGAAGATTTCGGTAAATCTATGCACATAGGTGTGCTCACATAATGTTCGTTCATAACCTGCTTGTGCGATTGCAATTCGTTCATCCTCATGGTGTAGATAATAATCTATTTTCTCTATTAGGTCATCTATGCTATCGAAGCAAACAATCTCTCTACCAATTTTATAATAGTTTTCCAAATCCTCTGCCATCTCTGTTAATAAGAATCCTCCACAGCCAGGAATTTCAAAGTTTCGCCCCTTGATTTGGTCAATGTACTTCCTACTACCGGGATAAAAGCGAATTTGAGTACCATCAGCAATCTTAGAATGTTTTATAGCTGTTAACCACTGCTTACTCATTGTCTTGATCTGTGATCTAAATGGAATGACCTTTAGATAGTTAGAAAGCCATCGATGAGTTATATTTTTTACTCGTCCTTTATGGATTGATAGGGGTGTTGAAGAATGGGATAAGTTAAGATTGATACGGCTCTGATTAAAGACTCTAATCATTTCTTCCTGTGAGATACGCCCTGACTCCCAGCTTCTGCCCCACACATGGACATCCACCCCAGCGTTGCGAAGCGCCTGGATCACCTGGCGGCGGTTGCTGTGGGGCTGCCCCACGAAGGTGACATCGTAGATCAGAGGGAGGTTGAGCTTACGATAAAGGAAGTGGTTGCATGCCCACTGGCTCTTAACGACATTGCGATAACCCAACTTTTCGTACTTGGGTAACGCCCTCTTGGCTGTGGTGACTACCCAGTTAAAACAACGAGCCCAGTAGCGGGCGTAGTTATCGAAACGCCAGTGGTCATCGCAGAACCAGTTGAGGGTGATAGTTTCTGTGTTCTGCGAGATCTCACGCACCACTGCCGGGTCGAGTTCATCTTTGAAGAGCACTGTGAACATCAGGACTGGCTTTTCTACCTTTACCACCTCTAGCAACCTGCGATTCATCCAGTCTCGGCCGTGTTTTTGCATTAGGGTCATGAAGTCGAAGTAGAGAATGTCGTGGCCCATATGGAGCAGGGAGTGGTAAAAGTTGTAATGCTCAAAGCTGTAGCCCTGTTCGAGCTTGCCGTAGTCGTATTTAAGGGCAACGTAAAGTATTCGCATAGATCACAAATGCCTTTTCGGACGAAACCATTGTTTCACCCAATTTACAGCCAACAAAGGATTGAGTATAGATCGTTGCAACTGCTGCCAAACATCAAACAACTCGATCCGTTTTAAATGACGAGCCTGTAAGGATGTTGGTGGTTGAGCATTAAATTCCTCTATCAAACTAACATATTCGTTGATGATGATAGACCAGTCGAATCGTTGCTGGGCATACTCCCGGATCTCTTCACGGACGGCTACATTTCTAGAGATTTGCTCATCAATAGCATTTTGTAAACGATTTGGATCAGTTAATCCATCCGGGAGAATCGTGATAAAGTCCATAGGATCAAGATTAGCACTGGCGCTTTCGGAAACCACAATGCTTAGCCCTGCAGCTAAAGCTTCTGGTACAACCAAAGGAGCAGCTTCGCCATCGCTTAGTAGCACAAGACAACTGTAATCCGTTAGATGTTCGTACAGGTATGGTTTATCCCATATCCCTAAATAGCGACATGTTTCATTTTGCTGAAAATTAGGATCTACTATTGGTCCAACAAAATCTATATTAACTCGCCCCTTCGAAATACCTGCCAGTAATGCTTGACGCTTCCTCGGTTCAATTTTGCCTAAACAGATAGCCTTCCTATTTCCTTGATACCGGAAGTTAAAGCGCAACACTTCAGCACCATTGCGTAGTACGCGTAGGAAACCTTTATATCCGCTATCCCTGTACTTTTGCGCAATTTTGTCCGATAAAGCAATGATACCTGGTGCTTGTAGGGTATTCTTAAATATGCTCTTGTAATAAGTTCCCCACATCCTTGGCTTAAGGATGTAACTATAATGACTTGTGCAACAGTAAGGTTTGTTTAAAGACTGGTTGAAAAACCTAATATACTCGTCGTAATGCAAATGAACGAAATCGTATTCGTTTGTATTGATAGTGCGCGCTACGAAATCCAAGTCTTTGGTGTTGTAAATATTAACCTTGTGGCCTAGCTCTTCCAAGTAAACCTTATAGTTCCAAATCAGAATCTCAACAGCCCCCCAGTTTTTAGCCGGGATCGGCATAAGCCCAGGTCCAATTAGAGCTATCTTCATTGTTAGGCTGCTATTCCTTTCATTATTTTGGCCACGTATAGGTCACAAGGTCTGCCACCTCCCATCTCCACAAGGTTCGGTAACCGGGCGCTGACAACGCTAGAAACGACCTGAAATCCATGGCGGTTAAACAGACCATCGAGTAGATCTCGAGTTAGAAACTGAATATGGGCACTATCACAAGGTATGTGCAAGTACTCTGACAAGTAGACTGCTCCATCTTCAGCCAGAATCTCATAGCATTTGCGGGCAACAAGATCCAAGTCACAAAAGTGCGGCAACGCGTTGTAGAATAGTATCACGTCATATGTGCCACACGGAGTGAACCGTTCGAATGGCACCACATGGACGTGAAAGCCATGGTTACGATATCGTTCGTAAACCCAGATGGGGTATACCAATGGATCCACGCCTTCCTTCAGACCGTTGAATTCTAGCCGCGAAAGATAACTGACCGGTCCACATCCGACATCTAGAACCCGGGAACCGGCTGGAAAGGAATCCAGTAAAACACCCAAGGTAGTTTCCAGTTGTCGTAGGATGAAAGTCTGTTTGGCCACCTCGGATTCTACGAGTCTTGTGCACGGAGCATCCTCTGGGCCGTTCCATAAGCTACACCAGCAAACCCGCTCTGCCTCCTGGGCAGCTTCCCAGCGCGGATCTCTTGTGGCATATTCGTCGAAGAACAACTTCTGATATGCTTTCAACACTTGGGGCCAGGTTGCGCCAATTTTCAATACGAAGCGATGGCCAGCCTCGCCAAGGTCTTGCCGCAATCCAGCATCCCTAGATAAATGTTCCATTCTGTCAACAAAGTCTTGTGATGAATCTGCCACCACAATATGTGGATAAGCCCAGCGATTACCCGCCAAAGTCGTCAAGTAGGGAACTTCCATAAATCCGCATTCAAGCATAATATTGGGCTGAGGCCCTTCGACTCTGCTTCTGCTGCAGTGAGCGATACCATGCTTGACGAGCCCGAGAAAATCCTTCCGTGGCAAATCAAGCAAGATATGGATACGCGGATCCCTTTCGGCAGCCTTTATTATCTTAATAAGTGAACCATCGCCGGTGTCCTTGTGGCCTGCCAATACCAACCCAATATCAGATCGTGGGAAATCTCTGAACAACTCTGCTAATTCAACATGATTCTTCCATTCCCAAAAATTCTGACCACATATAAAATAGTCCTGCTCACTAATCCCATACTTATGCCGCAATATGTTCTTGTCTGGCAAATCATTAAATTCTTCCGCATGAACCCCTTGCGGTATGATGCGAATCTTGTGTTGTGGTATATAACGAGTATCTCTTTGATAGTCTGAACTAGTGTAATCCACGTGTATATAGTAGTCAAATATCTGGCCAACTTTTTGTAGCACCGATGCCATCCACTTTTCATCCAATTGATACGGCCCGCCAACGGGGTTCATTACCTTGAGACAATCCAAACTTGCATAAAGGTCAAGGTTTTGATAGTTTATAGGATTGTATATCATATTGCAGAAAAAAATGTCAGGATTCAAATCCCGCACAAAGTTGCGGAAAGATTTTTGGTTATCTACCTCATAGATCTTAACCCCATTGTGTTCCTTGAACGTGCGCCCAATTTTGGGACATGCCACATAGACATCGCAGAACTGAGCCATATGTTCTGCGATGGTTTGCAATACGTACTCAGATCCACCCTGCCAAGGATAGTAGGCTGAATTGGTACAAAGCATAACTGGGCGCTCCTTCGATGGCGTTGTTGAGTACCTTCCAGATAGGAAATTCAACCAATGTTTTAGCCAACTGCTCGCACCGAACACGAGATGCATTGGATTCCTCCGCTTAGAGATGAGTCCTAACCAAGCTGTTCCCAAAAGCAATCGGGCGCAATAAGAGTATATGTGTTTGTAGGCGTATGGCCCGTTCCGTAGACATCAGCCGGTGTAACATCCAACGTCGCAAGTTCCATACGCCACAAATATCGCAATCCAGGTACCGTCAAAGCTCCTCTAACAAGGTAAAGTCCTGCTGCTAATGGGAAGCGAGGAAAGACGCAGTCTACCCAACCGTCCTTTCCCTCGGTAAATGCAATAGTCAAATTTGCAAAAGGAGCACTTGCACTATAAAGGACAGGAATGCTCTCCAAAGTGGTAAACTCGAGATCTACTCCTCCGCCGTCCAGGTATTTGTTGGATTGAAAAAAGATTCGAAACCGGACATAGTCCCATGTCCTTAGGACGGGCTTTCTACATCCCTTTTCATCTAAAATTAACACCCGTGTTATAGCAAAATCTGAATTCGATATGTCAATGTCCGCAAGCTCTGTATCGAAGAGGATGCCTGGTGGATACGCCCGCTCTACCGAGTGCAGGATAGCTTCTCGATAAGCTTCAAGCACCGAGTGGGTCAAATCTATTAGTTTAACCGAGCCCTCCTCCAGCCATATAGCCTTTGAGCACAATCCTTGAATTGCCGCCATATTATGACTTACAAACAGCACTGTGCGGCCTTCCTTCGCTACATCGCCCATTTTGCCAAGGCACTTTTTCTGGAAGGCAGCATCGCCAACTGCAAGAACTTCGTCAACAAGTAAAATCTCAGGCTCTAAATGGGCAGCAACAGCAAAAGCAAGACGCACATACATTCCACTGGAATAATATTTAACCGGAGTGTCAATGAATTTCTCTACCTCAGCGAAATCTACAATCTCATCAAATTTTTTATCGATCTCAGTCTTCCTCATTCCTAAAATCGCACCATTTAGATAAATATTTTCCCTTCCTGTTAATTCTGGATGAAAACCTGTTCCCACCTCAAGTAGAGACCCAACTCTTCCTCTTACTTCAGCATAACCCTCTGTTGGTTCAGTGATACGAGATAGAATTTTTAGTAAAGTTGTTTTTCCAGCGCCATTTCTGCCGATGATACCAATTACTTCTCCCTGTTTTACTTCGAAAGATACATCTTTAAGAGCCCAGATGAAATTATTTTTTGAACGCTTAGAAGTTTGAACGTTTGAGCTTTTTACCATAGGTTGGAGACGTCGAAACGGAGAATAGATGAAATTTGTTATGGAATCACGAAGAGCTTTGTATCGTTCTCGTTCTCCAATTCTGTAAATTTTCCCTAAGTTTTCAACTCGAATTACTGAATTGCCCATTTTTTCCATTACTCATACCACATCCGCGAATGTTTTCTCCATTCGTCGGAAGTAATACAAACCACTTATTAATAATACCATAACTGTTATTATTGAAACAAATAATAAAGGACCGGGTGCCTGAGTTTTCCCCGTTAAAGCCCACCTGAATCCCTCAACTACTCCAGCCATTGGATTTAATCCATACAGTGCTCGAAATCGTTCTGGAACAAGGCTGCTTGGATATGCAACAGGAGAAATAAAAAGCCAGAACTGCAAGATGAAAGGAATTACATAACGAACATCTCTGTATTCAACGTTTAACGCTGATAGCCATATGCTAACAGATAGGGCGGTCAATATTGCCAATAAGATAAATAGAGGCAATGTCAATATAGCTAATGAAGGTATTACAGAGTAAAAAAGCATAATTAATAAAAGAACACCAAATGAAATCGCAAAATCCAGTAAGCCTGAACAAACTGAAGAGAGGGGCAGGATCAATCGGGGAAAATATACTTTTGTGATCATACGCTGATGTTCCACCAGGCTGTTACTACCTTGAGAGAGTGCGTTAGAAAAATACATCCATGGAACAAGAGCTGTATATGCAAAAACTGGATATGGAATCCCATCCGAAGGAATCTTTGCGAGAAGGCCAAAAAAGATACTGAAAACAACCATCGTAAAAAGAGGCTGGATAATTGCCCATGCTGCACCCAAAATAGTTTGTTTATATCGAACTTTAATGTCCCTCCAGATTAAAAAATATAATAGTTCGCGATATTCCCATAGTTCTTTTAAATTTATGTTTACCCATCCTTTTGAAGGTCGGATATATGTTATGGGGATACGGATTTTTGAGACTATATCTTCATCTTCAATTTTTTCTTTGTTTATGTCTGCTTTATTTATTTTCATCTTTATAATTAGTTTTTATTTTTTATAATTTCTTCTAATTTTTTTTATATTATTTCAGATTTAGTTAATTCAAATTTCCTGGTTTTATTAAAATCTTTTTCAAAATACTTAGTTTTATACCACTCAATTGTCTTTTTAAGTCCCTCTTCAAAGGAAGTTTTAGCTTTGAAACCAAATTCTTTTAGAGCTTTAGAGGTGTCGAGCATTCGTCGAGGCTGGCCATCGGGCTTGGAAGAATCCCATATAATTTCGCCTTTAAATCCTGTTAGTTTTGCAATTAAATTCACTAAATCCTTTATGGAGATTTCAAAGCCAGCTCCAATGTTTACAGGCTCGCTTTTATTGTATTTCTCAGTTGCAAGCATTATTGCCTCTGCACAATCCTCCACATATAGAAATTCTCTTGTTGCCTTTCCTGTGCCCCAGATGGTGACTGATTTGCTGGGTATGGCATCGAAAAACTTTTTTATCAATGCAGGGATTACATGGGAAGATTCAGGGTCGAATTTATCTCCAGGGCCATAAAGATTAACTGGGAGAAGGAAAATTGAATTGAATCCATATTGTTTCCTGTAAGCCTGAGATTGCACAAGGAGCATTTTCTTTGCGAATCCATAGGGTGCATTTGTTTCCTCCGGATATCCATCCCAGAGATTTTCTTCTTTAAAAGGCACTGGAGTGAATTTTGGATAGCAACATACCGTTCCAATACCAACAAATTTTTCAACCTCAGACTGTCTTGCAGCTTCCATTAATTGAGTTCCCGTAATTATATTATCATAGAATAATGCTCCAGGATATTTTTGATTAAAACCTATTCCTCCAACTTTTCCCGCAAGATGGATCACGATGTCAACTCCTTTTACAGCTTTTTTACAGTTTTCCCAGAGTCTTAAATCAATTTCTTTGCTTCTTGGAATTGATATATTTTCAGGAGGTACTCCTTTTGAGATTATTTTTTTAACTACATGGGAACCAAGAAAACCTGCTCCTCCAGTTACGAGTATTTTCTTATTTTCCCAGAAATTCATTATTATTAAGTATATTTTAATTATTAGAGAAGTCAAGAAAATTGATTTTCCAGGTGCTTGACAAAGAATTTTGAGTGTGGTAATAAATAATATAAGATAAAAAAAGATGCCGATATATGAATATAGATGTAAGGATTGCAATGAGAAATTTGAATTTATGCAGAAGGTTGGAGATCAACCGATTGAACAATGTCCAAAATGCAGGGGAAGATTATTTAGAATTATTTCTCCTCCAGCAATTCAATTCAAAGGGTCAGGCTGGTATATAACTGATTATGCAAGAAAAGATCCAAGAGATGGAAAGGGGAAAGGAGATAAAAAAGATGAAACCACTAAACAGGGGAAATCAGATGAGAATAAAGATTCGTATAAAAATTGATAATAAATATGGCTTTTTAAATAAATTAAATCAGGCATCACCCCCCTTTATTCAATAAATACATCCCACCTCCAAAAAAGGTCTCCCGATAAAAAGGGAGACCCCCGCCTTTATAAAGATATCAATCTTGTTGGTAATCCTTTCTATCCATTTTAAGAAAATAATTGTTTATAGAGCTTCTCCTGTTTTTTTACCATTGAGTTAATTTCAAATTCATCCAGCATTTTTTTATTTTTTTCTGCGAAAGATTTTGATAATTCGGAATTTCTAAGTAATGCAATTATTTTTTCCTTTGCATCGTTAAAGTCATGGGGCTTGAAGAGAAATCCATTTTGACCATCATTGATTATTTCAGCATTTCCATCCACTGAAGTTGCAACAACTGGCACTTCAGAAGAGAAGGCCTGGGGGATTACCTGAGGAAGTCCTTCATATATTGAAGTTAAAACTAAAACATTGAGAATCTGATAAATTTCTTCAATGTCATACCTCCATCCTAAAAGAGAAAATGATTCGATAAGATTAGATTTTTTAATTTCTTTTTCAATTTTCTTTCTTAATTCTCCATCGCCCACTAATACAAAGTGAGTATTAGGCATTTCATTTTTCAAAAGTCTGGCAATCCTCACAAAATCAAGGGGAGCTTTTTGAGGCTTAAAAGGTACAATCATTCCTATTATTTTTTTGTTTAGCGGTAATCCGAGCTCTTTTTTCTTTTTATCTCTATCAACTCTAACATTTGTAAATCTTTCAATCTCAATTCCGCTTCTTATCAGGCTTACATTGTCTTTTTTTAAAATTTTAAGTTTTGATCCATATTCAATATTATTTTTGGAAACAGCGATAAAATGGGTAGTTATAAGGCCTGTTATTTTTTCAAGGTGAATAAAAATCCATTTGATTAAAAAGAATTGTTGTGGATAGAATCCGAACCCGTGGATCGAATGTATTCTGATTCTTACGCCTGAAAGATATCCTGCCCATCTTCCTAAAATTCCAGCTTTTGAGCTATGAGTATGAATTATATCTGGGTTCAATTTCTTTAAAATAATAATAAGTTGTATGAGAGCAATCATGTCAAACAATGGATTTATTTTTCTTCTCATCCAGTGCAATGAGATAAATTTTGCATTCAATTTTTTATTCGCTTCTCCATCAAGAATTCCTTTTTCTCCTGAAATAAGAAATGCTTCAAATTCTTCTTTGTTTAAATTTGATACTGTATATAGTGTATTTTTCTGAGCTCCTCCAAGCTCAAGTTTTGTAATTATATGGCAGATTTTAATTTTTGATATCATTCTATTCAATATATCTAATATATGAGAAATATCTTTACAATACTTTTATTTATTTTTTTGGAATTTGTCTTTATGACTATGCAAGAAAAGGGGGAAGGTTCGCGTGGGGGTGATGTAAATTTATTTCTTGATTATATGAAAGCGCTGCAGTACCTAGCCGATAGGTGGTATAAAAGGAATAAGGAGGTACTGCAGGATGAAAAGATTTTTTGGTTGCGATGCTCACAAAAGGTATTCGATGTTTGCCTCGATGAACGAAGCCGGTCATCTCCAAGGATC
>JBFLYD010000004.1 GCA_040756905.1 Acidobacteriota bacterium | reverse complement strand
AAAAGAAAGTCATCCTTGACTCAATCCAGCCACTCTGAGGTATAATGAAAATTCAGCGTCACTTCGCTCCGACAGGTGGCCGGTTTCAATCAGAATCAGTGGCCAGATTCATCGGAATATGCAAATATACCTGTTTGAAATTTCTTCAAACTTTTCCTCGAAATGAATACTCCTTCAGGAGTAAAAATATCAAAAATTACCTCTCCTTCTTTCTCTCCTTTTTCATAGGTTTCAACAAATATCCTTCCTTCTTCATCTGAAAATATATTGTGATAGGGAGGAAGATGATCGGGAAAATATATTCTTCCTCTTATTTGATCAAAAATGGGACTCTTGAAGAGCTCTAAAAATTTTTTCTTGTATTCCTCTGTTGGAGAAACCCTTTTATATTCTTTTCTTATTTTCTTGAGTAATTTTCCATTCAAATCATAGAGTTCAATTTCATAGACATCTTTCTGGTTGTTTCCGATTATTATCTTGTTTTTTTGAGTTTTTGAGAAAACAGAAACTTCAACGCCTTTTATTTTTATGTTCTTTAGAGGGTTTGGTATTTCAACTTTTCCATTTAAGTCCTTAATTTTATGAAATTCTGAATCATAAAGAGAAAGTCCAATATACATATAATTTGCATTTGGGTCAAAGCTATGAATTGAAAATATATAGTTTCCATTTTCCAGTAAATAACTATCTGGAAGAATTCTCTCTGTCAGTGTTAGCTTTCTCTCTTTTAAAAGAGCTTCATCCTTTTTAAAAAAAGAAAATTTCATACTTAATGTATCCCAGGTAATTAACTCTCCAGAGGAATTAATATTTATTTTAGAAAGACTTCTAAACTCACCAGGGCCTTCGCCTTTCTTTCCTATAGACCTTAGATATTTTCCATTTCTATCGAAAACAAGAACCTTGTTAATTTTAGTCTCAGAAACATAAATATTCCCTTCATCATCAGCTTCAATTCCTCCAACGCTTGAGATAGCTTCATCCTCAAAAAATTCAGTGTCGATTGAAAACTCCTCTTGCAATGTCATTTTTGTCGAAACATTTTTTATCTTATAGGGCTCAAGATAATTCAGGATAACCTCAACTCCATCTTCAATTTTTTTATCAACTTTTTCTATGTTTTTATCCGCTCCATATACCAGAATCCCAAATAAAGCAGGAATTACAAAAAATATTTTTCTCATTTTACCCCCCAATTATTTTAATTAAATTCATTTTTATTTAAATTATATCCTTTCAAATATTTTAATATCAAATTTTAGAAAAAGCTTATGCTCAGAAAAAAACTTTTCAGTTTCAAGCTTGAAAATTTGATTTTTTAACCTTAACAATTTTTGACCTGTCTCCAATTTGCACTCCTCTTTGGAAAACAACTATAAACAAAACCAAAATTTGTTATCAATTATATAGATGATTCGTTTATTTCAAGAACTTTTATGAAAGGATAAGGATCCCCCCATCTGTAGAGAATTATGCGATTTTGCCATACTGCTCCTAATTCCATAAACTCACCCTCAGAAACCTCTCTTATCTTGATCAGGCGATTCTTTTTCAGACAATAAAGGAAGAGCTTTTTGGATTGTGGGTTTCTGAACGAATCAACGGTCTCATCCCTGTACTCCAATTTAGTTACTAATACGTAGATATTATTATTTATCAATATCGGTTGAGCAAAATTATAAAACATTATCCTCCATATATCCTGACTTTTAAGTATTTTACACTTCTTATAGCTTTCGCTTATAGGTATATTTTTTACTATTTTATGCAAAATGAGATGTCAAACAATTTTCATAATGCAGCCCAAGCACGCTTGACATCTGTTCTTTCCTTTGATGAAGAAGGCTTCCACAAAATAATTAAATACAGAATATGGGATTGATTATCTAAAAATCATCCTTTTGTCACAGATTTCTAAAATCATTAAAAAATTCATTTAATAGATTTATAATTTAAATTAAAATATAAACAGGATAGGAAAATGGTTAGGAAAATAATAACATTTGGACTTTTTGTTGTTTTAATTTTATTTTTTATGTCTTTTTCAAACTGTTCAAGGGAGAGATCAGAAAAATGGAAGGGAAAGATTGAGTATGAGGGAAAAATAAAAGTTATGAAAAACCCCTCTGAGCCTGTGTATGGTGAGTTAATACTTGAGCTAAAGGAGATTCTTTCAATTGGAAATCCAGATGAAGAGAATTACTCCTTTTCAGATGCCTGGAATTTTGATTTAGATGGAGCTGGAAATTTCTATGTACTTGATTCTGGAAACTTCAGGATTCAGGTTTATGATGAAAATGGAAAATATTTAAAAACCATCGGAAAAAAAGGGCAAGGACCTGGAGAATTCGAAAGACCTTTTGGAATGAAACTTGACAAAAAGGGAAATGTTTATGTGTATGACTCCCCTAAAAGAGGTCTTCTTGTTTTTGATAGAGAAGGAAAATATCAAAAAAAATCCCAATAAATTATTCTCTCCTGACATATTTTACAAGTTTACAAATAGACGAGCATGGATCAATCTTCTGTATTCTACATCGGACAACTGAAAAAGAAAGATATCAAACATTTGCAAAATTAAACAATGATGGAAAACTCGATAAAGAAATTAAAAAAATTCTTGATCCCATCACAACAATCAATACAGGAAAAATGATAATCCAATTCTCCCATTGGTTTGTTTTCAATCAATATTTTTATTTCTCAGAAATCTCAAATCAATTTATCCATGGAGAATCCTCTAAATATGAACTCTCATCTATTTCTCTTTCAGGAGAATTGGTTTTTAAATTTAGAAAGGAGGAGAAGGAAACTCCTGTTAGTTCAGAGGAAAAAGATAAAGTATGTGACGCCTTTAAGCCTTCTCTTACAAAAGAGGTGAGAGATAAAATTTACTTTCCACCCCATAGACCATTTTTTTCTTCAATTTTAGTTGATTCAGATGGAAGGATTTATGTATCAAGAATGAGATCACCTGTTGATGAATCAAAGGAATATGAATTTGATGTATTCAGTCAAGATGGATATTATATTTATAAAACAAAACTAAACTTTTTCCCGAGCATAATAAAAAATGGGTTTATTTATGCAAGAATAGAAGACGAAGAAACAGGCGACATATTTTTCAAGAAATTCCAGATAGCTAATTATAAATACATCAAGAAATCAATTTAGAAATCACTCCCGCTCAAGTTAAAATCAATTTATTAATTAAAGAAACTTTTTTACATCTGAATTATTTATATTATATCCAGAAAATAATAAATAATTTTTTTATTTTTTTAAATATCTCCCAAAAAGCTTGAAAATTCTTTTGTATTCGTCAGCCCAACTTGTGGGATTTTTGAATCCATGGTCTTCTACAGGATAGATTGCCACCTCCCAGTTCTCCTTTCTTAGTTCTATCAGTCTCTGGACAAGCCTTACTGTATCCTGAAAATGAACGTTTACATCAACCATTCCATGGCATATTAAAAGAGGATTTTTCAATCCTTCTGCAAAATATACAGGAGAACTTTTCTCGTAGGCTTCTTTGTCTTCCTGGGGAATGTTTAAGATGTTTGAAGTATATGAGTAACTATAATGAGCCCAGTCTGTTACAGGTCTTAAAGCAGCTCCAGCTGCAAAAACATCAGGCTTTGTAAACATAGCCATAAGTGTCAGAAATCCTCCATAACTTCCTCCATATATTCCAATTCTCTTAGGGTCGACTTTATGCTCTTTAACCAAATACTTTGCACCTGAGACCAAATCATCAAGGTCTTTGCCTCCCATATGGCGATAAATCGCAGTCCTCCAGTATCTTCCATAACCAGAACTCGCCCTGTAATCAATGTCTAAAACAATATATCCATGTTCCATAAGAAAATGATGGAACATGTATTCTCTGAAATAGCTGCTCCACCATTTGTGGACATTTTGCAAATACCCTGCTCCATGAACGAATAAAACTGCGGGATTTCCTTTTGCTGGTTTTTTTGGCTTGTACAACCTTGCATAAATTGTAACTCCATCATCACTTTTAAATGTTACAATCTCTGGTGCTATCCAGTTATACGAGCGAAACTCCTCTGTCGTTGATGTGGTTATCCTCTTTACTTTTGCACTGGGTTCATTTTTCTTTAGGTAAATCTCTGGTGGCTGATTACTGTATGAATAAAGAATCGCAATCATTGATTCATCTGGAGAAAGATAGCACATATTATTTCCAACCATTGAGGTAATCTTTGTCCTTTTTCCTCCCTCTATTGGCATGGAGTAGAAATGCCTCTCTCCAGGATGAACCTCATTAGAGGTAAAATACCACTTTGTTTTATCATTCGATATTTGAGGCGAATATATCTCAAATTTTCCCTGAGTCAGCTGGTTTAAATCTTTCCCATCCAGAGATAATGTGTAAAGGTGGGCATATCCATCTTTTTCAGAGATAAAATATACATGTTTATCATCTGGCATCCAACCGAAAGTATTTACTCCAGGGCCATCTATCCATGCATCGTCATGGAAATGATCAAGAACAGTAGTTTTTCCATCAGAAGGACTCAACAAAAGAATCCATCTATCCTTATGGTCATCAGAGAATGCGATCATAGCACAATTTTTGCCATCAGAAGACCAAGTATAATTTAGAATCGATACTTTTCTTTCTCCCTGCCCATGGTCAATCCAAACGACTTTTCCGTCATCTACATAATAAATTCCAGTTTTTGCTATTCCGAATACATCTCCAGCTTTTGACCTTGATTGAATATCCCTTGTGTATCCATCACGAGTTACATAATCTGGAACTATGGTTGGCTTTGAATCATCAGATCTTTCAAAAATTGTAAAAATTACATATTTCTCATCGGGTGAAAGCTTTAAATTTCGAACACTCTGATTTTTTTCAAGAAAAAATGGTTGCCTTTTATCTCTGAAAGCTGTTTCCATCCTCTGCCTCATAGCTCTACCAAACTGAGCTTCTCTTTCTTCCCTTTCTTTTTTAAATTGCTCGAACAACTTTTTCTGTTGTTCTATTAAAAATTTCTGTGTTTCTGTGAGTTTGGGTGGTGCCTCAGGTTTGGTAGTTTTAAAATCTGTAGCCTGAATTAATTCTCCTTTTTCTAAAGATAATACGTAAAGATTGTTATCTTTTGCAAATGTTATCTTTTTACCATCTGCTGTAAAATGAGCCTCCCATTCCATATCAGAGGTTCGTGTTATCTGGTATTTTTTGTTATCCGAGCTGTCAAAAATAAAAATATCCCCTCCTTCAACAAATAAAGCTAATTTTTTAGCTTTATCCCATTCAGCACTTGTAGGAGGAATATTTTTTATCTCTTCCTCAGCAAGTTTCTGGGGCTCAGCTCCATCTTTTGTAGTAAAATATGTTGCTGACTTTTCTTCTCCTGACTTTTTCCATTCAAAATAAATTCGCTCTCCATCGGATGACCATCTGATTCCAGATGGAGAAGTCCCAACAAGCTCCTCTTCTCTCATAATATTATCAATTGTCATCTGGAATTTCTTTGGCGATTTCTTCTCTGCCTGATATGAAGGAGAGAAAATCAAGATTAGCATAAAGAGAAGTAAAATCATCTTCCCAATTTTTTGATTTTTTCTTTTTCCCATAATTTCTCCTCCTAAATTTTGGAATTATAAAAATAAATTTATATGATTTTATTTATATTTAAAAGTATTAACTTCAGCGTTCAGCTTCATTTTGGTGTCAGGCTTGACTTTTTGATTTTATTTGACTTTACGTCAGATTGAATATAAATCTTTTCTATAATATGATTTTTGAAATGAATGACAAATATTCATTCGGATATGTTTTCTATAATAAAAACTATAATTTTCGGTATGGTGCTAAAGTGGGATTAGAGATGTATGTTCTTTTAAAAATTTATGATGGAAAAGTCAGTAAAAATTAGAAATTTATTTCTTTCTTTTTTAAAGCTTGGGCTCACTGCTTTTGGTGGCCCTGGAATGGCTTCGTATATTCGAGACATTTTTGTTCATCGAAAAAAATGGATCTCAGAAGAATTGTTCAATGATGGAATTGCCCTATGTCAATCAATACCCGGAGCTACTTCCATGCAAGTATCTGCCTACGTTGGTTTAAGGTTAAGGGGAGTATTTGGAGCTATAGCATCATTTGTTGGATTTGGGCTACCTGCTTTTCTGCTTATGGTATTTCTTACTTTCTTTTATACACACACCCGTAATATTCCTGTTGCAGCTTCTGTATTAAAAGGACTGCAGGTTATCGTTGTATCCATAATAGCAAATGCAACCATCTCTTTTGGAAAAAGTTCTATAAAGAACTGGAGATATATACTTATTGCAATTCTTGCGGCGATTTTTTTCCTTATAAAAATTAATCCAATCCTGGTGATAATTTTAATGTCAGGCGTTGGGATCCTCGTTTTTAAAAAAGAGGCTCCATCATCAACTGATCAAGCACCCTCAAAAAATGCAAATGGAATAAAGCGTTTATTAATTCTTTTTATGCCTGTGTTAATCGGCTTCGCTATTCTCAGACTTATAAATGAAAAATTATTCAGCCTCGCATTCCTGATGTTTAAGATTGACCTTTTTGCTTTTGGAGGAGGTTTTGTCTCGGTACCACTTATGTTTCATGAAGTTGTCCATTCTCGAAGATGGCTTGATAGTAGCACTTTCATGCATGGAATTGCACTTGGACAGATTACACCAGGGCCAATTGTAATCACAGCAACTTTTATAGGCTATTTGCTATTTGGCTTTCTTGGTGCTGTTGTTTCAACTCTATATGTGTTTTCACCATCTTTTATCATTCTGGTGAGCATTGTTCCTTATTTTGATCGATTGAAGTATTCATCCTATTTCCAGAAGGCAATCCAGGGAGCTCTTTCCTGCTTTATTGGCTTGCTCCTATCCACTACCATCCATTTTGCTTCAAATGTCCACTGGGATTTTCAATCAGTTCTCCTTGCTGGAGCTTCTTTTCTAGCTCTATTACTGAAATTTGACATTTTATGGGTAGTGATTGGAGGAATACTTCTATCAGGAATAATTTTTTAAAATTATATAATCTAAAAATTCTTTTACTTTTTTGAATTTCTTATTTCCCTTCCTCAATCTGAGCTTTCTGCAATTTAGAGCTATAATCAATAAAGACAGTTTTTATTTCGGTAAATTCATCTATCGCTGTAGAACCAGCTTCTCTTCCACCATTTCCGGAATCTTTTACCCCACCGAAAGGAAGTTGAACTTCAGCTCCAATCGTTGGAGCGTTAATATAGGTTATCCCTGCTTCTAATAACTCAATTGCCTTAAAAGCTAAGTTGATATTTTTAGTATAGATAGAGGAAGAAAGACCATATTCAACATCATTAGCCACAAAAATGGCTTCCTCAAAATCCCTGACTTTTATTAACGCTAAAACAGGACCAAATATCTCTTCTTTAGTAATTCTCATCCCATGTTTGGCTTCGAAAATTGTTGGCTCAATATAGAAACCTTTATCAAAAATGCCCCCTGTTAGTCTCTTTCCCCCAGTGAGAAGTCTAGCTCCTTCCTCCTGTCCAATTTTTATATACTCCATTATCTGCCTTCCCTGAGATTCATTTATGAGAGGGCCAATGTCAATCTCAGGGTCCAAAGGGTTTCCGATTTTTAATTTTTTCGTTCGGGTTATCAGTTTTTCCATAACTTGATCATACACTTTTCCTTGAATTATAAGCCTTGATGTTGCGGTACATCTTTGACCTGCTGTCCCAAAAGCTCCAAATAAAACTCCATCAACCGCTAAATCTATATCAGCGTCTTCCAATATAATCTGAGGATTTTTTCCTCCCAATTCCAATTCTACTCTGGCTAATCTTTTAGCGGCTTCGACATAAGTATGTCTTCCTACTTCAACTGAACCAGTTAAGGAAATAGCTTTAACATCCGGATGATGAACTATAGCTTCTCCTGCAACTGATCCTGAGCCAGTTATAAAATTAATCACACCCTCAGGAATACCTGATTCTATTAAAATTTCAATCAGCTTAGCTGCAATGAGAGGAGTGTCAGTTGCTGGCTTAAAAACAATTGCATTTCCTGCTACTAAAGCAGGCATTATTTTCCAACATGGAATGGCAAAAGGGAAATTCCAGGGCGTTATAAGTCCAACCACGCCTATTGGTTGCCGAACAGTCATAGCGAATTTATCTGGTAGTTCTGATTTGACTGTCTCACCCATTAATCTTCTACCTTCTCCAGCTACATATTTGGTCAAATCGATTCCTTCCTGAACATCTCCTTTACCCTCGGCAATTATTTTCCCCATTTCGGAAGTTAAAAGCGCCCCTAATTCATTCTTTCTTTCTTCCATAATATGAGCTGCTTTAAAAAGAATTTCTGCTCTCTTGGGAGCTGGGGTCTCTCTCCATTTAGGAAAAGCTTTTTTAGCTGCCTCGACCGCTTTATTTACATTTTCTTCAGTAGCCTTAGGAAAAGTGGCTAATACTTCTCCAGTAGCTGGATTTTTGGTCTCGAATATTTCTCCGTTAGATGAAAGAAGCCATTGCCCATCAATATAAAGCCCATATTCTTGCATTTTATAATACCTCCTTATTTTATTGAATCTCCAATTCCTTCATTTTCTCCTGAAGAGTGGCTACTTCATCCTCTACAGCAATAATTGGAAGAGACATTGCTCTAAAGGAACGAAACGGTCCTGAAATTTGATGCCAATCTCGCATATCCTCTCCTTTCATCACATTCCTTACTTCTACTACAACTCCCAATTCTTTTTCAACTGACTCCTTAAAATTTCTTATTTCTTCATCGGATTGTCCTATAGGACCACAACAGACAGATTCAGGTCCACAGGGAAATTGAAGAGGCATTGCAAATATTCTTACAATCTTGTTATTCTTATTCATTTTTATCGCCTCCTTTAACATTTCCGATAAAGCCTGCATCGTTTATAATTTTTATTATTTTGTCCTTTTTATTTTTGCTTTCAACCTGAATGATTGGAAACCCTTGTTGATTGTAATAATATGAGATAACTTTTACTCCACATTTTTTGAGAATACTTTTAATGAAATTCATCGCCAATGGACAGGGAAGAGGGATTTCTCTCTCTGTGAGCCTGGCCTCCTCTCCAACTAATATAAAAAATATCTTGTCAATGAAAAAATTTTTATAATTTTGAATAAAATTATGAAGTCCTAAGCAATGATGTAATTCTCAGTCTGAAATAGGGAGACACAATATTAAACAATAAATGGGATGTGCTCGTCATTAAATTTGAATTGGCGCACTTTTTATAATATATTTTATAAAATGAAGATAAGCCTGGGAAAAATAAAAAAATTAATAGATAAAAAACATCATTAAAGGAGGCTTTATGATATTAAAACGATTATCTTTGTTTTCCATTCTAATTTTCTTCCTGGTTTTATTCTCGATAGCCTCTGAGCCATTGGTAAAATTCGAAAAATTTGAATTGCAAAATGGACTTCGTGTTATTCTATCAGAAGACCACTCTAATCCAGTTATCGGATATGCAGTCTATTATAACGTAGGGTCAAGAAATGAAGTTAAAGGAAGAACAGGGTTTGCCCATCTCTTTGAGCATATGATGTTTCAGGGCTCTGAAAACATCCCAAGAAACATGCATCATATGTGGATTGGAAGAGCTGGAGGAAACGACAATGGCTCTACAAGTCAGGATAGAACCAACTATTTTGCAACCATGCCATCAAACCAGTTGGAAATAGCTCTCTGGACAGAATCAGACAGAATGAAAGCTTTAAACATCACAAAAGAAAATTTCGAAAATCAACGCGCGACAGTTAAAGAAGAAAAGAAACAGAGTTATGATAACCAACCCTATTCTGAAGGAAGAGCAAGACTTTATGAACTTGTTTTTGAATGCTTTCCATACAGCCACACTGTTATTGGCAGCATGGAAGACTTAGATGCAGCAGAATTAAAAGACGTCCAGGAATTCTTCAACACTTATTATGCTCCGAACAACGCAGTTCTTGCTATCGTAGGAGACATAAATCCCTCAGAGACAAAAAAATTAGTGGAAAAATATTTTGGTTCTATCCCTGCTCGAGTTTCACCTCCCTCAGTTGTAATCAATGAACCTGAAAGAACAAGAGAGAAAAAACTCACTCTTATCGACAAATATGCGAACCTTCCTGCGATATTTGCAGGCTATGGAATTCCGAAACGACTTCATCCTGATACTTATGCTTTAAGACTGCTATCCGACATTCTTCTTTCAGGAGAAAGCTCAAGACTCTATCAAAAATTGGTAAAAGAAAAAGAAGTGGCAATAAGTGTCTCAGGTAGTGCAAATCCAATGAGAGATGCTGGTATTTTTACCATTAACATCATGGTAAAACCTGATAAAAACCCGGATGAGGTATTTCAGATTGCCCTTGATGAGATTGAAAAAATAAAAAAAGTTCCTGTTCTTTCTGAGGAATTACAGAAAGCAAAAAATCGATTAAAATCGAGCATGATAAATATTCTTGAAAGAAATCTCTACAGGGCAATGTTTCTATGCGAATATGAACTCTATGACGGAGATGCAAATCTTATAAATACAGAGCTTGATAAATACATGGCAGTGACAGAAAAAGATGTAATGAATGTGGCAAATAAATACTTCGCAGTTAAAAACAGGTCGGTCGTCACAGTCCTTCCTTCATCCACAAAACTCCCTGATGAATCATTCAGAAAAAAAGTTCCTTTCAATGAAACTCCTCTAACTTATAAATTTCCTTCTTCAAAAGAAAAAACTCTTTCAAATGGTCTTTCTATTCAATCATTCGAAGACCATTCCCTACCTAAAATTACGATTCAATTCTATATGAAAGGTGGAGCTTACTTTGAACCTCATGATAAACCAGGTATCTCAACTCTTCTTGCAAATACAATTAAAGAGGGAACGAAAAATTTTCCAGGAAAGAAAATTCAGGAAAAGTTAGATTCATTGGGAGCATCAATCGATATATCATCATCACCAGACACAATCATAGTAACAGTAACAACTCTTAAAGAATACTTAACTGAAGTGCTTGACATTACCGCTGATTTAATTCTTAATCCAACTTTCCCTGAAGAGGAATTTCAGAAACAGATAAGAAATTTTAAAGCAAGAATAATTCAGCAAAGAGCTTCTCCCCTTTTCCTTGCTTCAGAAATGCTTTATAAACAGGTATTCGGAAATCATCCCTATTCAAAAATAACCACCCCTTCTGGAGCTCCTTATGTAAATATCTTCCAGATTCTTCCTACACAGGAATACCTTAACACGGCCACAAGACAGGATTTAATTGACTATTACAATAAATTTTTTATGCCCAACCAAACCTTTGCGATTGCAGTAGGAGATTTTAAATCCGAGGAAATTTTTAAAGAAATCGAAAAGAGATTCTCAGGATGGAAAAAGGGAGCTCCTATTGAAGAAATTAAATCAGAACTACCTTCAAAGCCTTCAAAAAGAGTTCTTTATTTAGTCGATAGACCTGGCTCTGTTCAATCATATATTCTCATAGGAAATCTTCTTTTTGAGCGAAAACACCCAGATTACATCTCCCTTCTCGTGGCAAATAAAATCCTCGGTGGTGGAAGGCATATCGGTGGAGGCGCTACAGGAAGACTATTCATGAATCTCAGGGAGGATAAAGGCTGGACTTATGGCTGCTACTCATGGATTATGCCTTTTCTAAATTCAGGAATTTTCGCAATCAACGCTGAAGTAAGAACAGAAGTTACAGCTTCTGCAGTAAAAGAAATACTGAAAGAAGTAGAAAGAATCAGAAAAGGAGATGCAACTAAAGAAGATTTGAAATATTCAAAATCTTTTCTCTCAGGTGTTCTGCCGCTTCTGATGGAAGGGTCAAGGGGAATTTCAGGTGCTGCAGCAGAACTTAAACTGAACGATCTTCCTTCTGATTATTGGAATACTTACCCTAATATAATAAATTCAGTAACGTACGATGAAATGAAAAAAGCTGCAGAAACTTACATCGCTCTTGATAACGCAGTTATCATTGTAGTTGGAGATGCTTCAAAGATTGAATCAGAACTAAAGTCTCTTTGTGATGAAATTGTAAAATTTGATACAAAAGGAAATAGAACAAAATAGTATTGCTAATACAAACGAAATTAATAATGTTACATTTACCGTCATTCCTGCAAAAGCAGGAATCCAGAAACATAATGATAAAACTGGATTCCCGCCTACGCGGGAATGACAATACTATTAGTTTATGTCATCTTATTTAATGCGTTTGTATTAATACAAACGCTTTAAATAACTTGGAGGGCAACCCTTCTCCGAAACTTGCCCTGAACTTGTTTCATGGGTTGATTGTGGGGTTGCTTAATGCAAGGCTAAAGCCTTGCCCTACATGTCAAACATTCCCTTATTATCATCACCATTTTGAGTATATAGCCATTATTTAATTCGTTTGTATTAGTGAAAGAGAATTAATTTAAACACGCCACCAGTAGGAGAATTTTAAGAAAATAGTACGATTAGTTCGGACATAACTTCCAAACTCATCCCTTTGGAAATTATCGTCATATCCCAAAAAGAAAACAGTTCCTGGCCGAAGGATGTAGCTTAAAAGAAAACTACCATATAATTTTTTATAATAATGATTATAATCAATTATGGTTCTCAAGGAGATAGTTTTAGATATTTGATAAGTTGTTATCTGTCTTAATACATTATAATCCCAGAGAAGCTTTCCTCCTCTTTTTTCCCAGAAAGTGTATTTGCTAAAACTCAATCCAGCTTGTAATTGAGTATTCGGTCTAAAATTCAACCATATCCATGGAGAAAAACTCCACCCTAAAAATGGACTCTCGGGATCATATTTAATCGAATCTCCGATGGAAAGTCCTGCATTAAAATCCAGCCAGCGGATGAAATTCGATTGACCATTAATCTGGAATCGATTTTTCTTAAAATTTATCCCTCCATACCTTTCCATGTTGTTTGAAAAATGAATAAAAATACGGTTGAAATTGGAGAATTCAACATTAACATTCATACCTGTCCATCGATCTGTCACTACATCTCCAGCATGATCATCCATCTTCCCTATGTTAAGAGATAAATTAATGGAATTAAAAAATTTCTTCTCTGGAAGCCAAGTGTATCTAATCCAAGTTCCGATTCTCCTGTAATCCACACGATTAACAAATCCTGAGGAAGCTTGGAAATCAGGGGTGAATACTCTGATACTCGATTCCTGAGCCCCAGTGTTTGGATGTGTAGAAGAATTCTGAGTAAAAAGCTGGAGCCCAACCAGTTTCTTCATCCTGATATTTTGTTTTTGCTCCCACAGCCTGAAAAGAAAAGTAGAAATTCTTCGAAAACTTAAATTTTCCATCAATTGAACCGACTCGATTGAAAGACCCATCTATTTCTTTATCTGTAAATGCAAATCCTACATAAGATTCTTTAAAGACATCTGTTTTCATTCTAAATATATTAAAGAGAGCATCTTCACTGAGGTTTTTACCGCCATTACTAATTTCCCACAAGCTTTCAGTTGGGTTTTGATCTAATGCAGATATATACCCAAGAGTAAATCGGCCAACTTTTCCTGTGAATTTTCCTCCCCATCGAGGGTCGATTATTCTTCTTGTATAAATAATATTAATTCCTTGAGGGTCCCACTGGGAGCCATACTGAAAAATCTCAGTTCCTTCAAGGAAAAAGGGTCTCTTTTCAGGATAATAAAGGGCAAACCTTTGGTTTATGTCAATCTGAGGAGCATCTGCCTCGATATGGCTGAAATCAGGGTTAAATGTGAAATCAAATGTTAAGTCTGAGCTTAAACCATATTTGAGATTCACTCCTGCTTCTGGGTCGATTCTTTCTCCTTCATTTTTCAAAGAGGTGAATATTGGCATAACTTCTAAATTTTTACCTCTTTCCACGTATCCTTCAATCATAATCTGGGCTTCCTGAGTAAGGACTCCTCCCATTCCCCTTTTAATTATTGGAAAAGTAATCAATTCACCCTTTCTCGGAATATTCCGAATTATAAAAATTCCCCAGACTTTCTTCTGAAGGTTTGGAAAACGAATGCTTTTAAAGGGAAGAGCAATTTCCACTACATATCCTTCCTCATTCAATTTTCCATCAGTATAAAAAACAGTATCCCATGTTTGCGAGTCGCTTTCGTTTCCACCTTCTTCAGTTCTGATACCATCTCCTTGAATTCCTATTGGATTAACAAAAAATTCAAAAGCACGTCTTTTTTCATTGAAAGTATCAAGAAATATCAAAATCCAATCATCATTGAAAGCACTATCGCGATTAGTTAAAGATGCACGAATTTTTTTAGGCTCTGAATCAAAACATTTAACTGCACAATAAAAATTTTTCTCATCATAACCCAGATATGCGATGGTTTTTTCAGAAGGAATTGCTCCCTCTTTTGGCTGAAACTGAACAAAATTCTCAATCTTAAGAGCTTCTTTTTCCCATAAAGGGTTATCCAGAACCCCATCTATCTTTGGAGCCCTGGAAAACTTTGGAATTTTAAGTACTTTTTCATCAGATAACATGAATCCTGTAAAAATAATTAACATCGATATCATCGATATTATTAGGATATATGGTGACTTATTTCTTTTCATTATTCTAAAACTCCTTTTCGAATCCATTGTCTTTCATGTATAAATAACGAAATCTTTATAAAAAAAGTTTCATTGCCCTCCAAAACAAAGTAAAAAAGATCTCTGAATAAAATTAATTTTGAAGTTTATAAAAAGATTTTAAAAAAATATAAAGAGTGCTATTATTATAAAATGAAAAGAAAAAGAAGCTTTGAAAATTTTCGAGAATTAAAAAAGTCAACTATTAAGAAAAGGTCAAGAAACATTCCTTTAGACAAAAAAATAGAAGAAGCAATTTTTCTATCTGAGCTCTGCCGAGATCTGAAAAAAGGAATAAAGAAAAATGCGAGAATCCTTTCAAAGGATAGTCAAATTATTAAATAATTTAACCCAAGAAAAAATTATTAAAAATTTTGCACTCGTAGGAGGTCTCGCTGTGTCTTCATGGACTGTTCCAAGGGCAACAAAAGATATAGATTTTCTTGTCCACCTTACAGAGCAATTAAATAAAAAAAATATTGACCTATTAAATAAAAGAATACAAAAGGAATTCCACAAGACTGAGGTAATGATGGATAACCTCTTGGGAATGTATGTTATAAGAATAGATGATGGAGTAACTATAATTGATTTAATAATTGCTTCAAAAAATTGGCACGAAAAAATTCTAGATGATTTAACTCAGGTTAATTCTTCTATTTTTGGAACACAAATAAATATTGCAAAGCCAGAAGGTTTGATAGTGATGAAAATGAAAGGAAGCAGTCCTCAGGATATAATTGATGTGAAGAATTTATATGAATTAGAAAACATAGATAAAAATAAATTATTTTTATTAGCAAAATCTGCAAGAGTCGATAAAAGATTAAGAAAACTTCTAACTAATAAAAAAGCTTTATCTTAACAAAGTTACCTGCTCCTGCTTTACCTAATATTTCAGTTTTGAATCAGTTTTTTCAATTGAGAATAATTACATTATTCTTCTTTATTCCTTTGTAAACAAACTCAAACTTCTTAACAAAAAAATTATTAATTAATAAATAATAATGCAATGCCGGGAGCCGGACTCGAACCGGCACAGCACTGACGTGCCGAGGGATTTTAAGTCCCTTGCGTCTGCCCATTCCGCCATCCCGGCAATATAGTTAATTTTTAACACTTTTTATTCTACCGGTCAACAGAGAGAAAAGTTAAAATATTTATGTTTTTCTTGTTTTCTATTTTCTACCAACGTATATTCCGTATCCCAGGTATTTAAAGAGGCTCTTAATGTGTCTGGAGAATATATTTCTTTTGCATACTTTCTGAAAGCTGAGCTTCTGTCTTTGTTTTACCACTCTCGCATACTCATTTACCGCTCTCTTTTTATCTTTTGGAAATGCGGTAACAGATTCGCAAATGACTGCATCGAAAACTCTCTCTTTAAAAGGAAGGTTCTGTGCATCAGCCATAATTAAATTAACTTTATCCTCTACGCCCTCCCTTTTCACTCTTTCGCTTGACCTTTCAATCATACTTTGAGAAATATCCACTCCCATCACTTTACAATCGTATCTTTTTACAATGTAACAGGTGGTCTTTCCAACACCACAACCTACATCCAGGATGTGTTTATCTTTATTTATTTTGCAGAGCTCTATCAGCTCCTTTGTGGCCTCTAATCCTCCCATATGTTTTGTAATTCCCCAGTATGCCTGCAATTCAAAGTATGAAAGCCGCTTTCTTGGTATCTCTTTTAGTAATAATTGTTTTCTGGTCAACATTTTTTCACTACTGTTAAAAATTATGGAATTATTGCATATTTTAATAGATTTCTAATCTGCCAAATACTTCAAATCTTCTGTTTTTTTGGTATTAATGGGAAAAGAGATTGAATAAGTGGTACAAAAATAGCGTTTTTATGTATCCATGATAATATTGAAATTACTCTATTTTTTTCTTCCCTAAAATGGTTTTTGCTGGAATTACTATACCTATAATGAATAAAATTAGACCCACAAGGTCCATTGTTATGCTGATTGGATCTTTACCAAAAATCCCAAATATCAATGAATTTACCCAAGCTATAAGGGAGACAAACAAGAGGCAGAACCAAGACCATTTTTCACCTTTCTTAAATGATGTTAAAAGGACAAAAAATCCAGCAACGACAGTTGAAAGTGCAAATCCTCCTGCCAATCTTGCAGTCGCTCTGTGGTGATTTGCTAATTTTGGACTTGAAGCAACAAAATCGGACCAGGATTGTCCTGTATATCCTGGAAATATTCGCACTGCAAAAACATCAGGAATTATTATTGAGATTAAACTATAAACTGCAGCGTAGGCCAAAACAATAAAAAGGATTATTGTAGCAATTTTAATTGATTTCTTTTCTTCCATCATTTTATCCCTCCTTCAAGTTTTTTTATTTTAAAATCCTGAATTTGTCAAATTTCTAGCCGAATCGCCTCTTTTTAGATAAAATGTTATTTTTTTATGGATATGTTATAAAAATATTAATACAAACGAATTAAATAAATTGACATGGAGGGCATGGTTTTACCTTGCATTAAGCAACCCCCGAATCAAACCATGAAACAAGTTCAGGGCAAGGTTAGGGGTAGGCTCTGAAGGGTTGCCCTACAAATTATTTATTGCGTTTGTATTAGTTGAAGTATACAAATGAGAAAGATTGCGATCAAATGGTAATTTTAAGCTAAAAATGAAAAGCCTGACGATCTCATTAATATCAATATCTTTATCATTATTTTCCTTTCAAAATTTATTATCCTCTAAAGAACCATTTTATTGGGAAAGTAAGAAAAATATTATCTTTTATAAGATTAAAATAAAAAATGCTTCTTCTTTTTCCTATTATTATAAACCCTCGGGTATTAAAGAGAAAATTCCAATAATAATTATCTTACCCCATCTAAGCGGTGGAATATTTATAGAGAAAATAATTTGTAAAAAATTTGCAAAAGAAAAAATTGCCACTCTTTTAATAGAAGAAGTTTATCAAAATGAATATAATTTTTTTAAAGCTAAGAAATCCATAACGGGTGATAAAAGCCTCAATATGATAAAACAAATTCTCATGCAAAGTCTAAATGATATAGAAATATATATAAATTGGGTTAGAAAGCAACCCGAGATTGACAATTCTAAAATAGGAATTTTGGGGATAAGTATGGGAGCTATAGTTGGAAGTGTTGCCATAGCAAGACTTCAGTGCTTTAATAAAGCAGTTTTAATACTTGGAGGAGCTGATATACCCTATCTCATTTTTCACAGCTCACTAACTAAAAAGTTAAGAGCGAAATTAATCAAAGAAAAAATATCAGAGGAGAATATAAAAGAAATACTTAACCAAGTCGATCCACTAAATTATTCATATAATGGATTAAAATCAAATATCCTAATGGTAAATGCAATTAAAGATAAAATAATTCCAAAAAAATGTGTTGAGGAATTACACGAAGCTCTTGGCAACCCTGAAATAATGTGGCTAAATGGAGGCCATTATTCCTCCATTTTTTATTTTTTTAAAATTTTAGATAAATCCATTAAATTTTTTAAGAATCCATAACATTTATATAATATATATATAAAATTAAACAATGAAAAAGCATATTCTCATTACAGGTAACCCGAGGGTGGGAAAAACAACACTTTTAAAAAAACTAATAGAAAATGTAGAATCAGCTGGGGGTTTTTATACTCAGGAAATAAGAAAAGGAGGCGAAAGAGTTGGTTTTGAGATAATTACCCTCGATGGAAAAAAGGGAATTCTTGCAAGAAAAGGGCTGAAAAGCTCCCATACTCTTGGTAAATATGGGATTAACGTTGAAGACCTTGAAGAAATAGGAGTCAGGAGTCTTAAGGATGCCATTGAAAACAAAGGGATAATCGTGATAGATGAAATAGGGAAGATGGAGCTTTTTTCAGATGAATTTAGAAAAATTGCCATCAAAGCCCTTAATAGCGATAAAAGAGTGGTGGGAGTTATTCATCGAAAGAGCATTCCATTTTTGAATGAAATCAAGCAAAGGAAAGATGTTGAAATGTATGAACTCACATTAGAAAATAGAAATTATCTTGAAACTAAATTGAAAAAAGAACTTGAAAAATTATGAAATTAAAAAAGTGTTGCATTTTCTATTTATTTTTAATAGACTTTAAGCATAAGTTAAAGAGGAGGGTAAATATCAAACTTAGAGAAAAATTATTTATCCTAAATTAAAAAATGAAAGTAAAGACTGATTATGTAAAAGAATTGTCCTTTGTCTCCGAAGCAATTGAAGAACTCTCTGGAGAAAAATACAAGTTGTTAGAAGCAAAAGAAATAAACAAATTTTTATCTTCTTTGATTAAATTGAGCAACCAAATAATTTCCTCTTTTGATCTTGATTCCTTCCTGAAAAGTGCATGCGAAAATGTTGTTAAAATTTTCAATCTGAAAATGGCCTGGATTGGCTTTCTGGATGAAAAAACTTTTGAAGTAAAACCTGTTGTATCTTACGGCTTTGAAAGAGACTATCTTAAAACGATAAAGATTAAATACGATGACTCAGAATACAGTCTGACTCCGACCGGAATGTCAATTAAAACAAAGAAGCCCGTGGTTCAAAATAATATAATTTCTGATCTAAAATACAAGCTCTGGAGAGAAGAGGCTCTTAGAAGAGGTTATAAATCATCAGCCGCAATCCCTTTAATATTTGAAGAAAAAGTATTAGGAGCTTTAAATGTTTACAGTGTAAAGTCAAAATTCTTCACAAAAGAAAAAATCTCCCTCTTAAGAATATACGCTAATATAATATCATCCTATATTTATCGAGTTAACATTTACAATGAATTAAAAAGATACAAAGAAGATTTAGACACAACTCTTTCTTCCATATCAGAATGTGTGTTTAAAATCAGTTACGATGGCAAGAAATTTCAACCAGTTTTTATATCCCCCCAGATAGAAAAAATAACTGGATATCCAGTTAAAAACTTTATTGAAAACCTGGAGAACATAGTAAGAATAGTTCATCCTGAAGATAGACAGAAAACATTTAAAGAAATTGTATCTATTCCAGAAAAAGAAAGGATTTTCTCAAAGTTTAGAATAATAAACAAAAAAGGAGACATTCTCTGGGTTGATGGAGAGGCCTTCGCTGAAAAAATTCCAGATTCAAACATTATTTATATAATAGGAAGCCTCACTGACATCACAAAAAGCACAGAGGAAAGGGAGAAACTTTATGAGGAACTTTTGCAGGCTCAAAAAATGGAAACGCTTGCTTCTTTAACCATCGGGATCGCCCATGATTTAAACAATCTCATTGCCATAATACTTGGATATTCAGATCTCGCAAAGATGCATATTCCTAAGGAAAATGAAAAAATTTATTCAATGATGGAAACCATTCAGAAATCATCGATACGAGCTTCAGAACTTGTTGACCGGATATTAGGTTACGGAAGAAAAGAAAAAATTTCCATAACCCATTTCAATGTAAATGATATCATTAACGAGTTAATGAAACTTATTTCCAGGGTCTTTGAAAAAAATATTAAAATTGAAACAGACCTGGCTCCGGATTTAGATTTAATTAAAGCAGATCCTAAACTTATATACCAGGCTATTCTGAATTTATGTATAAATGCAAGAGATGCAATGCCTGATGGAGGTAAATTACACATTGAAACAACAAATGTCTTTCTGGATAAATATTTTGTTGAATCCCATTTAGGAGCAAAAACAGGAGATTATATACTAATCTCCGTTTCGGATACAGGAATTGGAATGGACAGCGAAACCAAGAAGAAAATATTTCAACCATTTTTTACAACAAAAGCTAAAGGCTCAGGTCTCGGTCTCTCAGTTGTCTGGAATATAGTAAAAAACCTTGAAGGATACATAACTGTATACAGTGAACCAGGAAATGGAAGTATGTTTAATGTTTATCTTCCCTCGATTACAAAGAGAGCACCCAAATAAAGAAATAGAAATCGAAGAAGAAACTTTAGTAAGTGGAAATGAGAAAATCTTTGTGATCGATGATGAGGAATTCATCAGGGATCTTTCTAAAGAAATACTGGAAAAATATGGATATATAGTTGTTATGGCTGGAGATGGAACTGAGGCTCTTTCAATCTATGAAAAATTCGGAAAAGAAATTGATCTGATTATACTTGATTTAGTAATGCCAGGAATTAAAGGCGAGGATTTACTCAAAAAAATTTTAGAAATCAATCCAGAAGCTAAAGTTATAGTCTCATCAGGATATCCAAAAGAGGAAAGGATGAATAAATTGATAGAATTGGGTGCAGTTGATTTCATAAAAAAACCATTCCAGCTGAATAAATTGATTAAATTAATAAGAAAAATTTTAGATGAGAGTAAATCAAAGAAGAGTAATTAAATTAAAATAAAATGGGGGAAAAAATGAATGAAACAAAAATAAGTAGAGAAAAATCAAATTTTAAAATTTTAAAAGAGCTATATAAAGATCAGATCGGGGTTGTTTATAGAGCTATAGATCGAACCACTAAAAAAATGGTCTGGTTAAAAATTCTCCATAAATTTCTTTCCAGGGATAAAGACTACAGAACTCTATTTTTTCATAAAGCAAGAAAAGCAAAAATCCTTAAGCATGATAATATACAGGAAGTTTATGCAGTATGGGAAGAAGATGGAGAGATTATAGTTGAGCTTGAAGATATTACAGGGACTTTCCTGGACAAATTAGTGGATTCATATCCCTTTGAGCAGGAGAGAGCTATCCACATTGGTTATCAAATTTTATCCGCTCTTAACTACGCCCATAAAAAAAATGTCATCCATGAAAATATCAAGCCGGAGAATATAGTTCTGACCAGGAATGATAAAATTAAAATTATAAATTTCTTCGAGCCCAACCCTGTAATAGGTTATAAACTAAGCTGGGAATACACAGAGGTTGACCCAAAAAAGCCTTATGTAAGCATAGTAGAAGAAATTAAATATTTTTCTCCGGCTCATCTTGATGATAAGCCGATTGAGTTTAGATCAGACCTTTTTTCTACTGGCATTGTCTTGTATGAAATGACCTCTGGAGTTCACCCTTTTAAAACAGAATCGGTTTTCCTTTTTATGTTTACAGCTATTTATGATGATATAACTCATATTGAAAACATCAAAAGGGACATCTATTATGAGTTCGGAGATTTAATCATGATGCTTCTTGAGAGGAAAAAAGAGAAAGGGTATAGAAGTACTGAACAGGCATTCAGCGAAATGGTTCCCTTGTATACTGAACTTGTAAAGCCTTATGTGGAAAGAAGAAAGAAAAAACAGTACCTGACTGCCTTAGTGAAAAAAGTAGCTGCTTATTCTTTAGCTGCAGCATTGATAATTTCATTTGTTATAATTCCAGCAGTTAAAAAGTTTTATTATAAGCCCCAACCTACCATTTCAATCGCTGTTCTTCCCATTGATAATGCTACAAAAAATAAAGAGTATAACTTCATGAGCATTGGACTAACTGATGAAATTATTTCAAGCCTTTTTCCTGTAAAGAACTTTGCGGTCAGACCATTGAGCACAATGCTGAGGTATGAAGAAAAAAAGAAAGACATTCAAGAGATTGCAAAAGAACTTAAAGCCGATGTTATCGTTGATGGAGAATTAAAGAAAGAAAAGGATAGGATTAAACTTAAAACAAAAATTGTAAAAGTAAAGGAAGGAACTCCAGGGCTTCTCTGGGCAAGCGAATTGAATTTGAGTGAATACAATATTCCTTACATAAAATACGATATAGGAAGAGAATTAATCAGAACTTTAGATGTAGACCTTTCTAAAAAAGAAAGGGGAAGAATGGAAAAAAGAATGAAAGTAAACCCAAAGGCATACGAGTTTTACTTAAAAGGAAAATACTATAACGCTGAGTTTATAAAAGAAATAAGGAAAGAATATCTGGATAGATCTGATGAGATGCTGAAGAAATCTTTGGAAATCGATAAAAATTATGCACCTGCCTATGCAGCCTTAGGAAGAAATGCATGGTTTTATCTTGAATATGGAATTAAAAGTGAAGAGGATCTATTGAAAAAAGGAGGAGAGATGAGTTTAAAAGCTCTTGAGATAGATAAAGATCTGATTGAAGCCCATACAAATTTAGCTGCAATATATTTTAAAAATGGTGAAAAAGAGAAAGCTTATAAACAGATTGAATATGTCTATAAAATTAACCCTAACAATGAATTTGTAATCGCTATGTTAGGAACAATCTATGAATATGCAGGTTTACTGGATAAGGCTTTAGAAAAAGCTGAAAAATTAGAAAAAAATAATGAACTTAATGTTTTAAGCTACATAAACAGAGGTAGAATTTATATCTATAAAAATGATTTTTCTAAAGCAAAGAATGAATTAGAAAAAGTCTTTAAAATTCAAAACAATCATCCGATCGGATTGGTGTATTCTGGATATTTGTTATTTTATGAAAAAAAATATAATGAGGCTATGTCAACCTTAAAAGAAAGTTTGAAATATAACCCTGAGCACAAAGCACCTTATTTCATCCTTTCTATGATTTATTCAAAGCAGGGAAAAAATAAAGAAGCTGAAAAAGCTATAGAAGAAGTAATGCATTTAGCCAATTACGATGGAGATTTTACTTATTTTGTCGCCTCATATTATTCTTTGCAGAATGATAAACAATTAGCTTTGAAATGGTTTAAAGAAGCAATTAAATATGGAAATGAAAATTATCCATGGTTCCTTGTTGACCCTAACCTTAATAACATCAGAAATGAACCTGAATTCAAAAAAATAATGGAGAATTTAAAGAAAAGGTGGGAAAAATATAAAAAAGAATTCACTCTTTAATTAAACCTGGCATCCTTGATGCAATCTCCATAAAATTCACTATCTTTGATATAAAAAGGTATTTTCTCCTTATCTCACAATATTTTTTAACATCTATTGAAAGTGGAAAAACACATTTTGAACAGAATTCTTTTATCTCACAATAATTACAGCCTCTTATTTTTTTCTCTTTTTCAAATAATTCCAGAAACCTTTTTTCTATTTCATCAAGATTTTCTCCCACTGATCCTATTTTCTTTCCTGTAATACATGGTTTAATAGAGCCATCTTCTTCTATTATAATTTTCTGAAGGTTTAAAGATGGACATTCTCTGTTTGACCATCTGCATCCATTTAAAAAACATCCTTTAAAATCCATCAATTCTTTTTTTAATTCTTTTTTTTCTTCATCAAACATCAAAGGAATAAATTCTTCAAAATATTTTAAATCATCTTCATTTTTTATTTCATAAATAACTTTAGATATTTCATATAATTTTTTATTTTTATTATTTGCAAAATATCGAAAGGGAACAAAGGAAAAATACAAATCCCATCTATATGCTTTTGAAGTTACGAAATGATATATTTTTGCTTCCGATAGTTCTTTTTTTAATTTGTTTATTATTAGCTTTAGAAAGTAAAACTTTTTTGTTGGAACTTCACCATAAATCATCTTTTTTATTGTATCTTCACGCTCAAATTCTTTTCTATCATATAAAAAGATCATGTTTGAAAGAAGGGATGAGTTTTTTGAAAGCCATTCAATTAAATTATTATTAAGTTCATTTATATTCTTTAAAACTACATCTGTTAAAACAGAGGATTTTGAAAAAGCTCTTTCCTGGGAATTTACAAGACCTGAGATAATAAATGAAATCGCTTTATCTTTTTCATTCTGAATCGTTGAATTTTTTCCAAAAGGAACTTTTGATACATCATAGGAAAAAATTGTTTCAAATGGAAGTAAGGATGGGCTCTTTTCAATTCCAATCCCATAATTTTTATGAGTATAAAACAATTCTGTTCCTGGAAATATCTGTAAGAAATTATGGGCATAAAAATCTAAATTTAATTCTTTGACAAATTGAACTGTTTTTTTCCCGTCTTTTAGAGTTTCACCCGGAAGCCCTGAGATTATACTCACAACCGGGTTTAAACCTATATTTTTTGCAAAATTTACATAGTATTTAATCTTTTCGATGAATTCCTTTTCTTTCTTAAAATCATCTGTTCTAAAATCTCCAACTTTTTTTATGTTTCTTAAGATCTCAGGAACTGCACTCTCAAGCCCGAAGGATAAGTCCTTAATCCCTGCTTTTTTCATCAACTCTAAAAGCTCCTCATCCATTCTGTCAACTCTTGTCTCACAGGAAAATTTTATCTTAAAATTTTCTTTTGCAATTCTTTTACATATTTCCTTTGCCCGATTTATGTTTAAAGAAAAAGCATCATCATATATGTTTACTGATTCATTCAATAGATTTTCTTTTACCATTGTATCGTTTATGATTCTTAGTTCTGAAATTACCCTATCGATTGAATGATACCTTATTCTATTTTTAGACATAATCGTAAAATTGCAGTAAGTGCACTTAAAAGTGCAACCCCTCGATGTTAAAATCCCTGTTTTTTCATCTCCTCTAAAGACTCCCTCTAAATAAGGAGAGGGAATTACATCGAGTTCTCCATCTTTATTGGAAAAATCTCTAATCAATGGTCTATCAGGAGTTCTTTCTATTTTCCCATTTTTTCTGTAAGTTATACCCTGGATATAACCGATGTCATTTAAGTCTCCGTTTTCAACAAAATGATTAAGTAATTCATAGACAGTGTATTCTCCCTCCCCTCTTACACAGATATCGATGGATGGATTATCTTCCATTATCAATGAATCAGAAAAAGTTGCCGTTGGTCCTCCTGCTAAAATTTGAATCGATTTATTTCTTTGCTTTAATTTTTTTGAAATTATTTTAACAAGATAATAGTTAAAGTCAAAGACAGTAAATCCAATAAAAATAGGCCCAAAATCAAGAACTTCTTCCACAAGGGATTCTACGCTTAATCTTTCTTCAGGAACATATTGAATTGAATCAATTTCTCTTTTTTTCAAAAAAGCCTGGATGTATCCAACCCCTAAATGATGTAAAAAATCTTTTTTTGCAGCCTCTGGAGGGAAAATAAAAATTAGACTTCTATTATTCATTATTGGGAATAATATTAAATTAATATTATTCTTTTTTAAACTTTATTCTTTCTTAAAACAAATTTTTAAATTTTTTTTACTTAATCCCTGTAAATGCCATTATAGCATATAATACTGATTCACCTCCATTAAACTCTTCTTTTAATCTTTTTACAACCTCTTCGTAGGAGAGACCCTCCTCGATTAATTTTTTTGCCTCAAACAAAGCTTTGTCTGTCATTTTAAACCCTCCTTAATTTTTTTTTGCTTTCAATTATACCTCTCCAAAAAACAAAATTTCAATCAAAATTTTTTTTATAAAAAATGCAAAAAAAATTGGGGTCAGGTCTCATTTTTTGCATTTTTATCTAAAATTATTTTATTTATTTAATCACAAAGAATAGGTAAATTAAATTAAGAAAACAGCTTTATTTTTTGGTATAATTTAATTGTTTTATTGTTTAAGGTCTTTTTTGAAAGATAAAGTTTAATTTTTCTATTATGCCACAACTCAATTTCTGACCAAAAACTTTAGTTTAAAATTATTATTGGACAATAGGGGGCAGCCTACTTTTTTTACTCTATCTTATTCTATTTTTTATTTTCTTTATTTGGAAAAAGTTGCCTGTCCCCTTTTTTCCTATGTCCTCTTTTTCTTCTTACTGGAGGCTCTTCCACTTTTCTTCTAAATTCGGGTTGTTAATTTCTTCCATTAAATAATCAGCAAAAGCAGCTCCAGTAGCTCCGTCTTTCCTTCCAGTTATTACAAACTTCTTCTCAAAAATTCCGCATACATCGAGAGCTTTCTCAAGCTTATCTGCTCTATCAGTATAACCAATATGCCTCAGTAACATTACTGTTGCTCTGAGAATTGAGCTCGGGTCAGCATAATCTGCTCTTCCCTCTGTAACCATTCTCGGTGCACTTCCATGAATTGCTTCAAACATTGCATATTTCTTTCCGATGTTCGCACTGCCTGCGGTTCCAACTCCTCCCTGAAATTCAGCAGCTTCGTCAGTCAGGATATCTCCATAAAGATTTGGAAGAACTATTACTTTGAAGTCTGTCCTTCGTTTTGTATCGATTAACTTTGCTGACATTATGTCCACAAACCAGTCATCAGCGTATATTTCAGGATATTCTTTTGCAATCCTGTAAAATGTTTCAAGAAATTTTCCGTCAGTTGTTTTAATCACATTTGCCTTTGTGACCGCTGTTATACGATTAATTTTATTCTTTTTTGCATATTCAAAGGCAAGCCTTATTATCCTGTCACAACCCTGAGTTGTAATTACTTTAAAATCAATCGCCAGATCATTGGTTACGTTAAAGCCTTTGCTTCCAAGCACATATTCTCCTTCAGTATTTTCTCGGAAGAATATCCAGTCAATTCCCTCCTTTGGAACCTTTACAGGCCGAACATTTGCAAAGAGGTCAAGGTAACGCCTCATGGCGACATTTGCGCTCTCAATGTTTGGCCATGGATCACCTTTTTTGGGGGTTGTGGTTGGTCCTTTCAGGATTACATGGCATTTCTTTATTTCTTCCAGCACATCATCTGGAACTGCCTGCATTTTAGCTGCTCTGTTTTCTATCGTAAGTCCTTCAATCACTTTAAACTCAACTTTCCCATCTTTTGCATCATCTTTCAGTAAAAATTCAAGGATTCTCTGCGCTTGCTTTGAGATGTAAGGACCGATACCATCTCCTCCAGCAATGCCTATTATTACTCGAGGAAGCTTTTGATAATCGATCCATTCAGGCTCTTTTTTCATTTCCTCTACCCTGGCAATCTGCTCCTCAAGGAGTTTTGCCAGATGTTCTTTTGCCTTCTCTATTATTTCTTTATCCATAAATCCTCCTCATTTTTATAAATTATTTTTATTTTCTAAAAAGTGAGATTAAGGATATCAATTTAAACCTAAAAAATCAAGGTTACCATTACTAAACTAACAGCAATAATTAATTTGTAGGGCAAGCCTTTAGGCTTGCTTATTTTGCAGGTGCAGACCTGATCCCTTTGTTTGACCCCTATGTTACTTTGTTACTATACTGAAAATTTGAGGGTTTTGGTCTTTTTATCTCCTGTTACTTTATTTTCCAGAGTAACTTTTCCCTTATAATTCCCTTTTGAAACTTTTAATGGAATTTCAACCATATAGTCTTCCGGAGCTAACTTTTTTATCTCATCTTCAGAATAGGAAATTGTATATTTTTCAGAACGGGTTATCGGAGCTTTCTTTTTCCCTCCTGAAATTTCAAAGTTTAATTCTAAAACAGTTTCGAGCTTTTCATCTTTCTGAGTAAAAATAATATTTTTATAGGGTACAGATATTTTTATTTTCACATCTTCTTCTGTCACACTTTCAACCTCTATTTCATAGTTCAATATCCTGCTCTTCGCAGGCTTAATCGGTTCTCCAGTCAATGGTTTTGCAACCCATTTGATTTCATTTAAATACATCAAACTTTCCGGTGTTAGCTCATAATCTCCTGTTCTTGTGTAGTCAACGAAAACAATAGGAGTAAAGCCATAGTACCAGACTTCATAAGGTATATCAGTATAAATTGTTCCCATAGGATATCTATCTACTTCTGTAGGTGGGCCATACATTATGTACACTCTTCCCCTGTCCTGAAGCCATCCTGGCCTTGACCCTCCAACAAACAATCGATTTGCCTCTTCAATTCTCTTGGAATATTCATCCTTAAACTCATTCTCTTCTGTTTCTGGAGTGGGGTCTCTTTTTTTCCAGAATTCCTCAATAAATTCCTTTCTTTTTTCAGCTGGAACTTTTAGAAAATTTTTCCTTTCCTGGGAAGTTATTATATATCGAACTTTTGAAAGAAATTCCTTGCTTTCAGGGTCTAATTGTTGTTCCAGTTTATACATGGAACAACAAACAAAAATTAAAGTTAATAAAAACAAAAAAAATTTTTTCATTTTTCTCCTTCTAAATTCAATTATAGTCTCAAAAATAAAAAAAGCAATTTTTTAAATTTTTCTAAAGCAATTACGTGTTTACAATTTATCTTGAAAACTATTTTTTTTTAGGATAAATTAGACTCTAAAAAACTGATAATGTTAAAAAAAGTAAATCTAAAAAAATTTTTAATATTTAACATAAATTCATAAAAAAGGAGGAAAAATGAGGCCTAAAATTACTGTCATAGGCGCTGGATATGTGGGTGCTACAACAGCTCAGAGAATCGTTGAATCTGAGCTTGCTGATGTTGTAGTCCTCGACATTCTTGAGGGCATCCCCCAGGGAAAAGGGCTTGACCTTCTGCAAACGGGTCCAGTCTTTGGATTTGATACAAAGATTTTCGGGACTCAGGACTACAAGGACACTGCTAATTCAGACATTGTGGTGATAACAGCAGGAGTTCCTCGAAAACCGGGTATGTCAAGGGATGACCTCTTTTATACAAATTTTGACATAGTTAAAAGCTGCACCCAGGAAGCTGTCAAACACTCTCCTAATTCAATTCTTATAGTAGTTACAAACCCTCTTGATGCTATGGCTTATACTGCCTATAAAGTGAGCGGATTTTCAAAACATAGAGTCGTTGGAATGGCTGGAATCCTTGATTCTGCAAGGTTTTCTACCTTCATCGCGATGGAATTAAATGTTTCTGTTGAAAACGTTCAGGCATTTGTGCTTGGAGGACATGGAGATACAATGGTCCCGTTTGCCCGGTATACCACTGTGGCTGGAATTCCTGTGACTGAATTAATCCCAAAAGAAAAACTTGATGCAATCATTCAAAGAACAAGAGATGGCGGAGCTGAAATTGTAAAACATTTAAAAACCGGAAGTGCTTACTACGCTCCCGCAGCATCTGTAATGGATATGGTGGAATCAATAGTAAAGGATAAAAAGAAAATCCTACCCTGCGCAGCTTATGTAGAGGGAGAATACGGCATCTCAGATACATTCCTTGGAGTTCCGGTGAAACTGGGTTCTAAAGGAATCGAAGAAATAATCCAGATAAAACTCACACCTGAAGAACAGACCGCTCTTGAAAAGTCAGCTGAATCAGTAAAAGCTCTTATTAAAATGATGAAATTTTAATCAGGATTCCGAGATGGCAGAATATAAGATAAGCACTCCTCTAACAGACGAAACTTTAGAAAAACTTAAAGCAGGGGATAAAGTTCTGATTTCAGGACATATTTATACAGGAAGGGATGCAGCCCATAAAAAATTATTCGAACTTGCAAAAGAAGGAAAACCCCTGCCATTTGACATAAGAGGACAGATAATCTACTATGTAGGGCCAACTCCTGCAAGACCAGGTAAGCCAATTGGTTCTGCAGGACCAACAACAAGCTACAGAATGGACACCTATACTCCAATTCTCCTTTCTTTAGGGTTAAAGGGAACTATTGGAAAAGGTTCCAGGGATAAAGAAGTAATAGAAGCAATGAAAAAATACAAGGCGATATATTTAGCAGCTGTTGGAGGAGCAGGAGCTCTCATTTCAAAATGTATTTTAAAGTCCGAAATTGTAGCCTATCCAGAACTTGGACCAGAGGCAATCTATAGACTCGAAGTTAAGGATTTCCCTGCCACAGTGATAAATGACATATATGGAAATGACCTATACGAGCAGGGCCGCTCCCAATACGAAATAAAATAATGCAAAAATGCAAAGAATGGGGGTCAGGTCTTGTTTTTTGCATTTTTGAACAGATTTAGATTTATTAATTTATTGAATTCGATTTAGCATTAAATCATCCATCATAATGGGAAGGAACAAATGAAAATACATGAATATCAGGCAAAGAAAATCCTGGCCAACTTTGGTGTAACCATCCCTGAGGGAGATGTAGCAGATACTCCTCAGAGAGCAAAGGAAATAGCCCTTGAGTTGAAAAGGCCTGTTGTAATCAAGGCTCAAATTCATGCAGGAGGAAGAGGAAAAGCTGGAGGAATAAAAATTGCGAATACACCTGAAGAGGCAGAAAAAATCGCTGATGAGATGCTTGGAAAAAAACTCGTTACCTACCAGACTGGACCTGAAGGCAAAATTGTAAGAAAAGTTCTTGTAGAAGAATCCCTCGATATTGAAAAGGAATTATATCTGGGAATCGTCCTGGACAGAGTAAAAGAATGCCCAGTTGTTATGGCATCTCCGGAGGGAGGGGTTGAAATTGAAAAAACAGCTGAAGAGCACCCAGAATTGATTTTTAAAGAATGGACAAATCCTGCAACAGGTCTTCTTCCCTTTCAGGCAAGAAACCTTGCTTTAGCTATAGGCCTTAAAGGTCCAGAGTTTTTAGAAGCAACAAAATTTATACTCTCCCTCTTCAGAGCGTTTGAATCAGAAGATTCATCTTTAGCAGAGATAAACCCCTTAATTCTAACCAAAGATAAAAGAGTTATTGCCCTTGATGCAAAGATGAACTTTGATGACAATGCCCTTTTCCGACATCCTGAAATCCTCGAGATGAGAGACATCTACGAAGAGGACCCCCTTGAAGTGGAAGCCTCTAAATATAATCTTAACTATATAAAATTAAATGGAAGTGTTGGATGCATGGTCAATGGCGCAGGGCTTGCAATGGCAACAATGGACATAATTAAGCATTATGGAGGAGAGCCTGCTAATTTTTTAGATGTGGGTGGCGGAGCAAATGAAGAACAGGTAAGAAATGCATTCAAAATTCTCATCTCGGATAAAAATGTCCGTGCAGCTTTAATAAACATTTTCGGTGGAATTATGAGATGTGACATAGTGGCTCAGGGAGTTATAAATGTTGCAAAAGAAATTGGAATTAAAATTCCAATGGTGGTAAGACTCGAAGGAACAAATGTGAACATAGCGCAAGATCTTTTGAAAAAATCAGGGTTAAATTTTTCAGTGGCATCAACAATGAAGGAAGCAGCTGAAATGGCTGTAAGTTTAGCAAAAAAAGAGATACTCGATGAGTATTCTGATTGACAAAGACACAAGAGTGGTTGTTCAGGGAATTACTGGAAGAGAAGGTTCCTTTCATACTCAACAGATGATAAATTATGGAACAAAAGTAGTTGCAGGTGTTACACCTGGAAAGGGGGGCTCAGTCCATTTAGGAGTTTCTGTTTACAATACTGTAAGAGAAGCAAAAGAAAAGAATGAAGCAAATGCTTCAATCATATTTGTTCCATCTGCTTTTGCTGCGGATGCTGTTTGTGAAGCTGCTGATGCTGGAATGGATTTAATTGTCTGTATAACTGAGGGAATTCCTGCATTGGATTTAGTAAAAATAAAAGCTTATTTAAAGGATAAAAAATCAAGATTGATCGGCCCGAACTGTCCTGGAGTTATCTCCCCTGGAAAATGTAAAATGGGAATAATGCCAGGCCATATCCATAAAGAAGGAAGCGTAGGGATTGTGTCACGCTCAGGAACTTTAACTTATGAGGCAGTTGATCAAATAACTAAATTAGGCTATGGGCAATCCACAGCAGTTGGTATCGGAGGTGACCCGATAGTTGGCTCTTCATTCATAGATATATTAAAGCTGTTTAATGAAGATAAGGAAACTGAGGCAGTTGTCCTTATAGGAGAAATCGGTGGAACAGCAGAGGAGGAAGCTGCTGAATACATAAAAAAAGAATTTAAAAAACCTGTTGTAAGTTTCATTGCAGGTCAGACTGCTCCTCCGGGAAGAAGGATGGGACATGCAGGAGCTATAATATCTGGGGGAAAAGGAACTGCTGTAGAAAAAATGAAAGCTCTTGAAGGAGCAGGAGTCCATGTGGTAAAAAGCCCCGCAGAAATCGGAGTCACTGTAAAAAAAGCCCTCCTTTTCTGAGTAGGAAGGGCAATTTGAAACACTGATTTAAATAAACGCTTTTAATTGTTTAAACATAAAATTTTATTTTTTTCCTTATTTATGATATATTGATTAATTCATATTAATTTTTCATGAAAGCTCTAATAAGTGCATTAAATACACTATTACCAGTTCTCTATGTAATTACAACAATTTTTTATGGGATTTATTTTTTCAAAAAAGAAAGTTTTTTTGAGAAAACTTTAAAACCCCTGATTCTAATGGCTATTTCCATCCATGCCTCAAGTATCATTCTCCGAACAATTGTATTTAAACATTTCCCCATAGCCTCTCTGTTTGAACTCCTCACATTCCTCTCCCTTGCCATTGTCATAATTTATTTTTTTATTGAACAGAAAATCGGAGAGAAATCAACAGGTTTTTTCATTCTTATAGTCGTGTTTTTATTTCAAACAACTTCATCGGCATTTATATCAATTCCTCCGAAAATTAATCCTTTGTTAAAAAACTTCCATCTCGGGATCCATACTGGTTCAGCCCTGATTGGTTATTCTTCCCTCATTATCGCTGCACTCTACAGTCTGATGTACCTTATGCTTTTCTACGATATAAAAGGAAAAAAATTTGGTATTATTTATAATCGTCTTCCCTCTCTGGAAATCCTCGATGGGATGAATTCCAGAGCTTCTCTTGTAGGATTCTGTTTTCTCACAATCTCAATCGTTTCAGGAATCATATGGTCAACAAAGGTTATAAATACTCGATGGATAACAGATTTAAAAATTATCTTTGTTTTTTTTACATGGATGATATTTGGATTTAGCGTCCTAACAAAAAAATATTCTGGATGGGCCGGAAAAAGAACAGCTCTTCTTTCGTTCTCTGGATTTCTCGTGCTTCTCTTCTCTCTTATTATAGTAAATCTTTTTCTTACAAAATTTCATGTATTTTGAGATAAAAAGATGAACTATCTATACCCAGTATTTCTTAAACTTGAGAACAAGGATTGTCTTGTAATAGGCGGAGGAAAAGTAGCGGAGAGAAAAATTTTGTCTCTTATTGAATCAAAAGCGAGGATAACAGTGATAAGTCCGAAAGTGTCAAAAAATATTTCAGACTTATCAAGAAAATATCCTGTTCAAATACTTAAAAGAAATTATCAGAAAGGAGACATAAAAGATTTTTTCATTGCAATTGCTGCAACTGATTCTGATTCCACTAATAGATTAATAGCAAAAGAAGCAGCTAAATATAAAATCCTCTGTAATGTTGTAGATGCTCCGGAAAAATGCAGCTTTTTTGTTCCTTCTTCATTCCATAAAAAAGATTTGAAAATAGCTATTTCAACAAACGGGAAAAGTCCTTCATTGGCAAAAAAACTTAGAGAGGAAATCCAGAATCTCATAAATGATGAAGTAATAGAACTGCTTAATCTCTTGGGAAAACTTAGAAAAAAATTAAAGAAAATCTACCCTGATGATGAAAAGAAAAGGGAGAAAATTTTAGAATCCATTGTAAATTCCGAAAATATCCTCTCCCTGACAAAAAAAGACATAAAAAAAATTAAAAATAAAATAAAAAAATGGATTTAATAACAATTGGCGTAAATCATAAAACAGCTCCTCTTGATATAAGGGAAAAATTAGTATTCTCTTCATCTGAAATTTTTGAATCTCTTAAAGAAATCAAAAAAGAAAAAAATCTTATAAAAGAATCTTCAATCCTTTCAACCTGCAACAGGACTGAATTATATCTTGTCACCACTTCTTTAAGGGCTGAAGTAATTGATTATATTTTTAATTTTATATACTTAAAAAAAGGAATAAATTTATTGATCGATGAAAAAATTTCATATATCTTAAATTTAGAACAATCGATAAAACATATCTTTGAAGTAGCCTCAGGGCTCGATTCAATGGCTGTTGGAGAAAATCAAATCCTTGGTCAGATTAAGCAGGCTTATTCACTCTCATGTCAGGCCGGGACAAATGGGATAATCCTTAATAAGCTCTTTCATAACTCATTCAGAGTTGGAAAAAGAGTTAGATCCGAAACAGATATAGGATCTGGAGTAGTTTCAGTAAGCAGTATTGCAGTGGAAATGGCTCAAAAAATATTTAAGGACATCTCATCCCATCCAAGCCTTTTAATAGGAGCAGGCGAAACAGGAGAGCTAACAGCACAACTTTTAAAAGAGAAGGGTATTAAAAAACTATTCATTGCTAACAGAACTTTTTCTAAGGCAGAAGATTTAGCTAAAAAAATGGAAGCTGAAGCAATTCCGTTCGATAAAATTACTGAGATCCTTAATAAAGTAGACATTGTAATAAGTTCAACAGGCTCAGCTGAACCGATTATAATACTTGATCAAATGAAATCAATAATGAATTTTAGAAATCATAGACCTATCTTTATAATAGACATTGCTGTTCCAAGAGATTTTGAACCAGAGATAAACAAACTATACAATGTGTTTCTCTATTCAATCGATGACCTTCAGACTATTTCTGATAAGAATTTAGCCAGAAGATTTGCTGAAATTCCAAAAGCTGAAGCAATTATAGAAGAGGAAGTAAAAAAATTTTTTTCCTGGTTCAGATCCTTAAAAGTTTCACCACTAATCCAGAAGTTAAAGGAAAAAGTTGAACATATAAGGAACGCTGAGATTCAAAAAAACAAGAAATATTTCAAAGAAGAAAACATAGAAATGCTCGATATTTTTGCAAAAAGCCTTGTTAATAAGATCCTGCATGGGCCGATGACTAAAATAAAAGAATTCAATGAAGATTCTGAAATAGGTCTTCTTCGACTTGATACTATAAGAGAAATTTTTGAGCTTGAAAAAACACATGAAAAGAATGAAAATTAAAATTGGAACAAGAGGAAGTAAGCTATCCCTCTGGCAGGCAAACTTTGTAAAAAATAAATTAGAGAAATTAAATAATTTAAAGGCTGAAATAATTCCGATTAAAACAAAAGGAGATAAAATTCTTGATACTCCCCTTTCAAAAATAAACGATAAAGGAATCTTCACAAAAGAAATTGAAAATGCTCTTATAGAACGAAAAATTGATTTAGCTGTTCACAGCATGAAAGATTTGCCCACGGATTTACCAGAGGAATTGATAATTGCTGCAGTCCCGGAAAGGGAAATCCCAAATGATGTTTTAATCTCCAAATATAAGCTGAACGAACTTCCTTATGGAGCAAAAATCGGAACCAGCAGCTTGAGAAGAATTTCTCAAATTTTATACTTCAGAAATGATATAAGAATAGAAACTATCAGAGGAAACATAGACACGAGAATCAAAAAACTTGAAAGCTTGGGTTTAGATGGAATCATCGTTTCATATGCAGGCATAAAAAGACTCAACCTTGAATCTTTTATATCTGAAATAATTCCTTTTGATACAATGCTTCCAGCTCCGGGTCAGGGAGCCATAGCGATTGAAATAAGAAAAGATGATGAAGAGATTTATAAAATTGTCAGGAATTTAAATGACTATAAGGCTTTTCAATCTATAAAAGCTGAGAGAAGCTTTTTAAGGAGAATATCGTGGACACACCAGAAAAGTATCGTGTTTCAACATGATAACAAAAAATATTTAAGGGATAAGATACCTGGAGGAGGCTGCCAGATTCCAGTTGGAGCAGTAGCACTTATAGAAGATAATAAAATAAAACTCACAGGAATGATATCTAATTTAGAAGGAACAAAAATAATAAGAGGAAAAATTGATGGTTATCCTGAGGAAAGTGAAGAAATTGGAGAAAACCTTGCAAATACTCTGATTGAAAAGGGAGGAAAAGAAATCCTCCTCTCTATAAAAGAAAATAAAGGAGATTTCTTTGAACAGTAAGGGTGCTCAGAAAATTTTTATCAGATTATCTTACCTCAAAACTTTACTTATTAACAAAAATTTATTTTAGAACTAATATGAAAGGAAAGGTGTATTTGATAGGAGCAGGGCCTGGAGACCCGGAACTGATATCTGTAAAAGGTCTCAGGTTTTTAAAAAAAGCTGATGTTGTTATTTATGACAACCTTATAAATAAAAAACTTTTAAAAGAAGTAAAAGAAAATGCAGAGCTAATTTACGTGGGAAAAAGCTCAGGAGAACACACCCTTCCTCAGGAATCAATAAATAAATTAATGGAAGAAAAATCAAAAGAAAAGGAGATAGTTGTTAGATTAAAAGGAGGAGATCCATTTGTGTTCGGAAGAGGAGGAGAGGAAGCATTGTATTTAGCTGAAAAAGGGATTCCATTTGAAGTAGTTCCGGGTATAACAGCAGCAGTGGCTGTTCCTGCCTATGCAGGGATTCCCGTAAGCCACAGAGTTTTTAATACAACAATTGGATTGATCACTGGACATGAGGATTCTTCAAAAAAAGGAAGCAGACTAAACTGGGAAAAGATTTCCTCCGCTTACGAAACTCTAATATTTTACATGGGGATGAAGAATATAGAAAAAATTGTTCAAAATCTCTTAAGATATGGAAAATCGCCAGAAACACCTGTGGCTATAATAAGACTTGGAACACTTCCCTCTCAAAAAACAATTATGGGAAATTTAAAAAATATCGTTAAATTAGCAAAGAAAAACAATTTTGAACCTCCTGCGATAATCGTTATTGGAGAAATAGTTAAACTGAGAGAAAAATTAAACTGGTATGAATCAAAACTTCTTTTTGGAAAAAAAATAATCATTACAAGAAGCCGTGAGCAGACAAGTAAATTAGCTGAACTGCTGGAGGATCTGGGAGCTGAAACGATAGAAATTCCTACGATTAAAATTTTGCCACCCCGCAATTTAAAGCCTTTAGATAATGCAATGAAGAGAATAAAAACTTTTAACTGGATTGTTTTTACAAGTATAAATAGTTTTAAATTCTTTATCGAACGATTTCTAAAAATAAAAAAAGACTTAAGGGAACTTTACGGAATAAAGATAGCAGCCATTGGCACTGCTACAAAAGAATTTATTGAAAGTTTCAATCTCAAAGTTGATTTCTACCCTTCTGAATTTACAAGTGAAATATTCCTGAAGGAATTTAAAAAGAAGGAAAAAATTATCGGGAAAAAAATTCTTCTTCCCAGAGCAGATATAGCAAGAGATTTAATCGAAAATGAACTTAAAAAAGAGGGAGCAGAAGTTGAATCAATTGTAGCCTACAGAACAGAGAGAGAATTAAATATACCTGAAGAAGTTAGAGAATACATTAATAAAGAAAAAATAGATTTTATAACATTTACAAGTTCTTCAACTGTAAAAAATTTCTTTAGTCTAAAGCTGAAAATTGATGGAGCTAAAATAGCAAGCATCGGTCCTGTTACCTCCCATACTCTTAAAGAATTAGGCTATACGCCTGATGTTGAAGCAAAAATTCATATAATTCCCGGACTGGTGGAGTCAATTTTAAATTATTACAAAAAGGAAAACAAATGATAGGAATATCTAAACTATACCTTGGAACAGTTGAACCGTCTGATTTACTCAGATACGGAAGAAAATCAAAAAACCTTCCCTCAAACCTTCTTCAGTTCTCTGAAGACAAAAAACCAGTTGTTGTCTGGAATATGACCCGAACTTGCAACCTTAAATGTGTTCATTGCTATTCTCAATCAACTAATAAAATTTATGAAGATGAGCTAACTACCCATGAAGCAAAAAAATTAATAGAAGACCTTGCATCCTATGGAGTACCTGTTCTTCTTTTCTCAGGCGGAGAGCCATTGATAAGAAAGGATTTTTTCGAATTGGCAATTCATGCAAAAAATTTAGGAATCAGAACGGTTGTTTCAACCAACGGAACGCTCATCACAAAAGATGTTGCAAGGTCCCTTAAAAAAATAGGATTGTCTTATGTGGGAATAAGTCTTGATGGAATTGAGGAAACAAACGATAACTTCAGAGGTGTTAAAGGGGCTTTTAAAAGAGCAATTGGAGGAATAAGAAATTGCCAGGAACAGGGATTAAAAGTAGGCCTGAGGTTTACAATCAATAAAAGAAATGTAAAAGATATTCCCGAGATCTTTAATCTAATCGTTGAAGAAAATATTCAACGAATATGTTTCTATCACCTTGTTTATTCAGGAAGAGGTTCAGAACTTATCGATGAAGACCTTTCTCATGGAGAAACAAGGGCCACAGTAGATTTAATAATTGATAAAACAAAAGAAATGTATGAAAGAGGCTTCCCTAAAGAAGTGTTAACTGTTGATAATCATGCAGACGGAGTCTATCTTTACCTTAGAATGAAAAAAGAAAAGAATCCGAGATCAAACGATGTTCTGAAGCTTCTTCAAATGAACGGAGGAAATAGCACTGGAATAGGAATTGGATGCATCTCCTGGGACGGCAATGTTCACCCAGACCAATTCTGGAGGCATTATTCCTTTGGAAATGTTAGAGAAAAAAAATTCAGCCAGATATGGGAGGATTTGTCTGATCCCCTTATAGCGAAATTGAAATACAGAAAGCCCTATTTAAAAGGAAAATGCTTAAGATGCAGATGGATCAATATCTGCAATGGAAATTTCAGAGTGAGAGCTGAAGCAAAAACAGGAGATGTATGGGAAAAAGACCCTGCATGCTATCTTACCGATGAAGAAATAGGTCTTAAATAAGGAGGAAAATATGAGCTTTCCTGTGAATCGAATGAGACGTTTGAGAAAAAATGAAGTTATAAGAAATATGGTCAAAGAAACAGAGCTTTCAATTAACGATTTAATCTATCCCCTTTTTGTAAGACCCGACAGAAAAATTAAAAATGAAATAAAATCAATGCCCGGAAACTATCAATTTTCAGTAGATATGCTGGTTGAGGAATGCAAGGAAGTCCTCAATCTTGGAATTCCAGCAGTTATACTTTTTGGAATTCCTGAGAGAAAAGATGAGAAAGGATCTGAAGCCTACGATGAGAATGGAATAATTCCTCAGGCTCTAAAATCAATAAAAAAAGAAATACCAGACTTGATACTGATCGCTGATGTATGCATGTGTGAATATACAAGTCATGGTCATTGCGGGATTGTCGAAAATGGATATGTAAAAAATGATGAGACCTTAAAACTTCTTGCTAAAGCAAGTGTTGTGTATGCAAATGCTGGAGCTGATATAATTGCTCCATCAGACATGATGGACGGAAGAGTTAAGGCTATAAGAGAAGCTCTTGATTCGAATGGATTAATAAATATCCCCATAATGGCATATTCTGCAAAATTTGCCTCTGCTTTTTACGGCCCGTTCAGAGAAGCAGCAGAATCTGCTCCAAAATTTGGAGACAGAAAATCATATCAGATGGACCCTGCTAATCAAAGAGAAGCATTGAGAGAAATAGAGTTAGACATTGAAGAAGGAGCTGACATTGTAATGATAAAACCAGCTCTATCCTATCTTGACATAATCTCTCAGGCAAAAAATAGATTTTCTGTGCCCATTGCTGCATATAACGTAAGCGGAGAATTTTCGATGGTAAAAGCTGCCTCTAAATTAGGATGGATAGATGAAGAAAAAATCGTGTATGAAATATTAACCTCGATAAAAAGAGCAGGGGCAGATTTAATTCTTACTTATTTTGCAAAAGACATGGCAAGAAAGTTGAAAAGTGGAAAAAGGGGTGTCAGGCCTGACACCAATGCTTTCTTGGGTCAAGACTAATGTTTATTATTAATACAAAAGCAATAAATAATTTGTAGGGCAACCCTTCAGGGTTGCTTAATGCAAGGCTAAAGCCATGCCCTACATGTCAATTTATTTAATTCGTTTGTATTAGTGTTGAGATTTGACTTTAATATTTCGGGCCATTTTTGAATCAAATGGAATTATGGAACAAAAATTTATTCCAAAACTGATAGCTTTTGAGGTCACCAGGACTTGCAATCTAAAATGTAAACACTGCAGAGCTGGAGCCTCGGCAGATTTTTTTCAAGATGAATTAACCACTGAAGAATGCTTTAAAATTCTTGAAAATATTTCATCTTTCGCAAAGCCAATAATAATCTTGACTGGCGGAGAGCCGATGATGAGAAACGACATTTTTGAAATCGCCTCCTATGGCACTCAATCAGGCCTAAAAATGGTAATGGCTCCATGCGGGATTCTCGTTTCAGAAAGCTCAATTGAAAAAATGAAACAATCAGGGATTAAAAGAATAAGTCTTAGTATAGATGGAGCGGATGAAGAGACTCACGATGGCTTAAGACAGGTCAAAGGCGCTTTTAGAGATGTTATTAAAGCTGCAGAAATCGCAAGAAAGGAAGGAATAGAATTTCAAATAAATACAACAGTGAGCAAGTTAAACTATCAGGAACTTCCTCAAATTCTCAATTTAGCTGTAAAACTTGGAGCGATATCTTTCCATCCATTTTTGCTTGTTCCAACTGGAAGGGGAAAAAACATGGCTCACCTGGAATTGTCTCCCCAAGAATATGAAAGGATACTCAATTGGGTATATGAAAAAAGAGAAGAAAATCCGATTAATTTTAAACCGACATGCGCACCTCACTATTATAGAATCCTCAGAGAAAGAGAAAGAGCAAAAGGAAGACCTGTTAACGTTCAGACTCATGGGCTTGATGCCATGACGAAAGGATGTATGGGAGGACAAAGCTTTGCTTTTATTTCCCATACCGGGAAAGTTCAAATTTGCGGTTTCCTCGATGTTGAAGCAGGAGATTTAAGAAAAGAAAATTTGGATTTTAAAAAAATATGGGATGAATCGTCTCTTTTTCAGGAGATAAGATACATTGATGGGTACAATGGAAGATGTGGATACTGTGAATATAGAAAAATATGCAGTGGATGCAGAGCAAGAGCTTATGCTATTTCTGGAAATTACTTAGATGAAGAACCCTTTTGCATTTATCAGCCAAAAATTAAGAAAATAATATGAGCAGAAAATGAAAACTAATAAGAAACTATATGAAAAAGCGAAGAAACTGATGCCGGGAGGAGTAAATTCTCCTGTTAGAGCATTTAAAAATGTTAGGAAAACTCCAGTATTTATCGAGAAAGGATTGGGCTCAAGAATATGGGATTCAGAGGGGAAGGAATACATTGATTATATTCTTTCATGGGGACCTCTGATTCTCGGTCACTCACACCCACAGATAGTAAAAGCTATAAAAGAATCTGTAGAAAAAGGAATAAGCTTCGGAGCTCCAAATGTACATGAGATAAAACTTGCTGAATTGATAATTGAAGCAATTCCTTCAATTAAAAAAATAAGAATGGTAAATTCAGGAACTGAGGCGACCATGAGTGCCATAAGAGTGGCAAGGGCTTATACCAATAGAGATAAAATTATAAAGTTTGAAGGATGTTACCATGGCCATAGCGATAGCTTTCTGATTAAAGCTGGTTCAGGAGCCTTAACTTTTGGCACACCTTCAAGCCCAGGCATTACCAGGAGTTCAGCGAAAGATACATTGAATGCAAAATTTAATGATATAAACTCAGTAAAGAAGCTTGTGGATGAGAACAAGGGAAAAATTGCAGCAATTATCATTGAGCCAGTTGCAGGAAACATGGGATGCGTCATTCCTGAGGATAATTTTCTGAATCAGCTGAGAGAAATAACAGAAAATGAAAAAATATTGCTCATCTTTGATGAGGTTATGACTGGTTTTAGAGTAAATTTTGGAGGAGCCCAGAAAATTTTTAATGTAAACCCTGATCTGACAACACTTGGGAAGATAATAGGAGGGGGATTTCCTGTTGGAGCTTATGGAGGGAAAAATGAAATAATGAGTTTAATATCCCCTGAAGGACCTGTTTATCAGGCAGGCACTTTATCCGGCAATCCAGTCGCAATGAGAGCAGGTTATGAGACTCTTAATTTAATAAAAAATACTCCAGATTTTTACGAAAAACTTGAGATTAAATCAAGAATTCTTGAGGAAGGAATAAAAGAAAACATAAAAAAATTAAAGGCTCCTTTAAATTATATAAGATTTAATTCGATGAGCTGCCTTTACTTTACAAAAGAAAAGATAAATGATTTTGAATCAGCCCAGAAATCTGACACAGAAAAGTTTTCTATCTATTTCAGATACATGCTAAAAAAAGGAATTTACATAGCTTCATCACAATTTGAAGCAATATTTTTATCCTCAGCCCATACTGAAAAAGATTTAGAACTCACGATAAAAGCGAACTACGAGTCATTGAAATCTATATTCTCCTGAGATAACAATGAATAATATCGACGATAAAGATAAAGAATTATTAAATTTAATTCAGAGACAGATTCCATTGCAAAAAAGACCTTTCAAAAAGATCGGAGATTTATTGGAAATCGGAGAAAATGAAGTGATTGAAAGAATAAACAATCTTAAAAAAGAAAAAATAATAAGAGAAATCAGGGGGATATTTAACGCCCAGAGTCTTGGATATAGCAGTATCCTGGTAGCTTTTGAAGTTGCAGAAAAAAATTTAGAAAAGGCAGCAAAAATTATAAATTCTCATCCTGGGGTAAGTCATAATTATCTAAGAAATCATAGGTTCAATCTATGGTTTACTTTAGCATTACCCTCTGAGCTAAATTTAGAAAAAACTGTAGAAAAAATTTATCTTCTTTCAAAAGCAAAAAACTATCTTATCCTTCCTGCGATTAAAGTTTTTAAAATTGGGGTAAACCTTGATGCCAGTGGAACTGAATCTATTACAGTGCAAAATGAACGTAGAAATGAATTTAAACCCAGGGATTATATCCCCAAACTTTCATCTCTTGAGATATCCTGTATCAAGGAATTGCAAAATGACCTTCCTTTAGAACCAGAACCCTTTAAAGAGTTATCAGAAAGAATTGATATATCCCAAAATAATTTAATAAAAATCGCAAAATCTCTGATTGATAAAAAAATCATGAGAAGAATGTCAGCTGTGCTATATCACAGAAATTTAGGGTTTAAATTTAACGCCATGGTTGTCTGGGTTGTTGATGAAAAATACATCGATAAATGTGGAAAAATAATGGCTTCATTCAATGCAGTGAGCCACTGTTATCAGAGACCCACCTACCCGAACTGGCCCTATTCTCTATTTACAATGATACACTGCAGAAAGGAAGAAGATTGTTATGAAATTGTTAAGAGAATCTCTGAAAAAACAGGAATAAAAGATTACGAAATTCTATCCAGTTTAAAGGAATTTAAAAAGAAAAGAGTCGTCTATTTTAGCAATGAATTCTACGAATGGGATAAAAAATTAATGGAAGGTTCCATTTTTTAAGTGGTAGCGTAAAATATTTTGTGTATAGAGCTCTGAAAAAGCAATAATTAATTTGTAGGGCAAGCCTTTAGCCCTGAACTTGATTCAGGGTTAATTTGCAGGGCTAAAGCTCTGCCCTACATAAATTTATTTATTATCATTAGTATATCCATTTTTTGGTTAGATTGAAGAACTCCGCCATAAATGGCGGGGATTCTTCGACGACAAGATATTTTATCATTAATATTGCTCGCCTTACCTGCCCCTGAAGGGACGGGATTGCGGCGAGCCTTCTGTTTAAGATGAGGCAATTCGCCCATTTGCTTTTTTATATACTCTTGAGTATAATACTCTAAAGTATATTTTAAGGAGGTTTTGATGTGGAATTTATCAACAGGGAGAAGGAATTAGCATTTCTCGAAGAAAAGTGGAAAGAGCAGAAGGCCCAGCTTATAATCCTATGGGGAAAACGCAGGGTCGGCAAGACTGAACTTGTAAGACAGTTTGTAAAGAATAAGCCCCATGTGTATTTCCTCTCAGAAAGCACCAATGAGACTGAACAGTTAAGAAGATTCTCTATTGCTATCGGGCAATTCTTTAATGAACCTCTCCTTTTGACAAGGGGATTTGCTGAATGGGAAGAATGCTTTAGATACATCAAAGAAAAAAGCCTGAGATTTGTGCTGGTAGTAGACGAATTCCCCTATTTAATACAGTCCAATCCTGCAATTCCGAGTCTGTTTCAGAAGGCGTGGGATGAATACTGGTCTAAAAGTAGTATATACCTTATCCTTCTTGGTTCAAGTATCGCAATGATGGAGACAGAGGTCCTCGGCTACAGGTCGCCCCTTTATGGCAGGAGAACAGGACAGTGGAAGATTGACCCCATGACTTTCGAAAATGTCAGCAGATTTAGGAGGGGGAAGACCTTTGAAGATAGACTTTTCCATTTTGCCATAGCGGGTGGGATTCCTGCTTACTGGCTTCAATTTTCAAATAAGAAGGATTCCATCGGAAATCTCAAAGACCATGTCTTGAAAAAGGGGCAGATGCTCTATGATGAAGTTGAGTTTATCCTGAGAGAGGAACTGAGGGAACCAAGATATTATTTTGCCCTTCTTCAGGCTATTGCCCAAGGAAAAAGAAAGCTTTCAGAAATAGTGAATGCCACAGGAATCCCCCAACCAGTGGCAAACAAATATCTTGGGGTTCTCTCTGACCTCAAGATTGTAGAAAGGGAAATTCCTGTTACTGAAGAAAGACCCCTTAAGAGCAAAAAGGGTCTCTATAGAATTACAGAAGAATTCTTTCAATTCTGGTTTAAATTTATCTTTCCAAGGCGTGCTGAATTAGAGATGGGAAAGATAGACAATGTCCTTAAAAGTATCAGGGAAGGAGTGCCTCAGCACCTTTCACTTGTTTACGAAAAAGTCGCCATTGAAACTATACAGAGGTATAGTGAATCTTTCCACTTTACATCTATTGGTAAGTGGTGGAATAAATATACAGAAATTGACATAATTGGCATAAATAAAGATTTAAATTTAATTTTATTTGGAGAGGTTAAATGGAGCAAAAAGCCAGTAGGGCTGGATATTTATGAGAACCTGAAAAATAAGGCTAAAAAGGTCAAATGGGGAGATAAAAACAGAAAAGAGCTTTTTTGTCTTTTTAGTAAGAAAGGATTTTCAGATACAATGATAAAAAGAGCAAAAGGGGAAGGGGTGATGCTTTTTATCGGAGATCAATTATATTCTAAAATCCTAGCGTGACTTTATTAAGAAAACCTTGCAAATGTGTGGCTACACAATTTTTTTCCAGCAATATCAATATGTTAAAGACGGAAACCAATCAATTTAAATGTATACACTGAAATTAATATCTTTAT
>JBFLYD010000003.1 GCA_040756905.1 Acidobacteriota bacterium | reverse complement strand
AACAAAAAGCGTCTTCACTCATCAATTGGTTATTTATCGCCAGTTGAATTTGAAGATAGGTTGGGAAATGAGTTATATATTGAAAATGTGTCTTAATTTAGTGTCCACTTTTAGGGGTGCACTCCCTTTTCTTTTGAATAAAAATACAGAACCTGATGAACTTTTTGTTTCTTTTATTCCTATCTGAAGATAGCTTAAAAGCAAAGAGGAAATGTCATAGGGGTTTTCCTGAAGATGAATTATATTGTCTATTAAATTCATTAATTTTGATTCTTTTTTCATTATTTTCTCTCTATAAATTATATTAGTGTTGCAATTTCATTCTGCAGAAATTTTTTTAAAATAAATATGAAGAAATGACTGAAAAAATAAAAAAAGATCTATTTGATCTTTGGCAGTTTATCGAATATCCTTCCTATGAATTTAATTTGAAGGCTATATTACAGCAGAAAAACTCACTCGTTGGAAATTGATTTTTTATATCTTCTGATTTTTTTTGAATTAATTAGACTAAATCTTAACAAAAATAGAGTATAATTTTATTGAAAAACTTTTATTCCAATAATCTTCTTTTCTATTTTCTCTGGAAAGTTTATCTTCAACTGATAATCTCCAGGGAGAATATCCTGAAGATCGAAGATATAAACTTCATTAAGGATATTCATTTTCTTGTTGAAGAAAGATTCAATCCTCTGGAATTTTAGGTTTGAAATAAAATTTTCATCTTTATAAAGAGAGAATTTAAGGAAGGAATCTTCAATATCATCAGGATTGTAAATCTGTAAAAATAAAGCTATATTTTCTCCTTCTTTTATTTCATTCCCTAAAGAGGGAAAGAATCTGTATTTTGAGAGTAAAAGGGAGCCATCTTCTCTTGAAATTGTAAATAAATTTCCTTCCCCCTCTTTTTCTTTAAGAAAGCCAAATATTGAGTTTAAAATGGTTGGAGAAGGTTCCTTTTTAAGACGAGGTATTTTAATGAGTGTTTCATATCCACCTATTTTTCCTTCTTTTGAGGTAAGGATAACTGCTGTCTCATAACTCCCTGGTTTTATCTTCACATCTGATGTTCCAAATGAATAGTAAAGGGAGGAAAGATTTCTCTTCAGAGCTTCTTTTATTTTTATCTTCACTTCACCAAGATGGGCTTTCTCCTCCTCTAACTCCTTTATACCAAAGAGAAGTGTTATATCCTCTGGAGGAGATTCTTTTCTTTTGAATTGTTCAGTGGGAATCTCTATCCTTATCCAGAATAAAGAGTTTTTCTTATCCTCAGGAATTGAATTAACTTCACATCGAAACTCTATCTCTTTAAAATATTCAGGAGAGAAAAATGCAGAGGCAAGGTTTCTTTTCATCTTCTCCTCCTCTGAGTAATCCATGTATCCTTTTCTAGATCTTACATTAACACCAGGTCTTTTCACTTTTATTTCAATTCTGTGGTACTTTCCATCTTCCTTTTCTCTTTGTGGTTTATATCCTATCTCATAGTAATAACTCAGGTCTCTTTTCAGTTCTTGAACTGTCTCTTCATATTTCTTTCCTCCTCTAAGTAAAACCCCTCCTGTTTCCTCTGCCAGATGGATTAGGCTGTAATTGCTGAATTTTATCTCTTTCATAGATAAAGTTTCTGATTGAAACTTCACAGATGCATCTATGTCTTTTAGCAATTTTCTGAATTCCACATCAGGATTTAGAACATAGAATGCTATGTTTTCTGCATTGGCATACTTAATTATTTCGTCAACTATTTGCCAGTCAAATCTTGTTTTTCTTTTTGAAATAATATTAAAAGGGTCGAATATTTTTAAAATTTCATATTTAGAGATTTCAGGGGTTCCCTGGCTGATAAAAAGAATTGTTTTCCTTCCTGTATGTCTTCTTATTATATTTACAGATGAAAGTAAAGCGCTTATAGTTTTTTCAAATCTCCTTCTAAATAAATAATTTTGATATTCAGCAAAATCTAAAGACATATTTTCTTCAAAATATATCCAAGGATTTGCTTTGATACTTTTATGCATATTCCGATGAATCTGGCCACTGATTCTGATTGAAAGTGGCCACCTGTCGGAGCGAAGTGACGCTGAATTTTCATTATACCTCAGAGTGGCTGGATTGAGTCAAGGATGACTTTCTTTTCCT
>JBFLYD010000002.1 GCA_040756905.1 Acidobacteriota bacterium | reverse complement strand
CCGATATCCATCGGGAGAGAAACCATGCCCGCTCCGCATTCGTGACGGTTTTCTCCGCCACCCTTCCTGCTCACTCTTTTATGTTCAGTGTTTAGAATTTGCTGTTTCTTAGGTATTTAGATGCTCGACGATATATCGCTCAGAAGATGGTTGACTTCTTAATTAAAAAATATTTTCAAATTAATATTAAGTCTTGAAAGAGTTAGAAATATTGAAAGAATGAGAGAATTTCTGTTAAAATCCATTATTAATATTTTTTAGGAGGAATAATGAAAGCAGTTATATATGGAGTAGGGCCTATAGGAATTGGTGTTTGCAAGTTAGCGTTAAAAAAGGGAATAAATATAGTCGGAGCAATTGACATCGACAAGAGCAAAGTTGGCAAAGATTTAGGAGAAATCCTTGGTTTAAAGGAAAAAATGAATGTTATAGTTTCCAGCAATGCAGAGGAAATCTTAGGTAATGTCTCTTCTGATCTTGTTTTCCATTGCACATCCTCTTATTTAAAAGATGTCCATTTGCAGTTAAAATCCATATTAAATGCGAAGTTAAGTGTAATATCCACAACTGAAGAACTTTCTTTTCCTTATTTCAGTGATCCTCAGCTTGCAAGAGAGATCGATGATGTTGCAAAGAAGAATAATGTTTCAATCATCGGAACTGGAGTAAATCCTGGATTTGCCATGGATAAGCTTGTGTTAACATTAACATCAGTGTGTCAGGATGTTAAAAAAATAAAAGCTACAAGAATTGTTGATGCGTCGAAGAGAAGGTTGCCTTTGCAGAAGAAAGTAGGAGCTGGTATGACTGTCAAAGAATTCAAACAAGGTGTTAAAGATAAGAAAATAAAGCATGTAGGTCTTCCTGAGTCAGTTGCGATGGTGGAAGATGCCCTTGGTTTTAAACTTGACACAATTAAAGAGGATATTTATCCTGTTGTTGCCCAGAAAATCATAAAGACTCCATTCCTTAAAGTTGAAAAGGGAAAGGTAGCAGGCTTGAAGCAAATTGCAAGGGGCATAAAAGATAAAAAAACACTTATTTTTATGGAACTTCGAATGTATGTGGGAGCAAAGGACCCAACAGATGTTATTTCCATAGAAGGGACACCACCAATACACATGAAAATAAAGGGTGGAATCCATGGAGACCTGGCTACTGCTTCAATGGTTGTAAATTTAGCTCCGATTATAGTTGAGGCAAAATCAGGATTGCTGACCATGAAAGATATCCCTGTCAGCTTTTTCAGGTCAGTGAATTTATAAATTGCAGAGAAGCTCTGTAAGAAGAGCAGTCCTTTCAATGAGTGAAGATACTATAATATGCTCATTTTCGCTATGAGCACCATCACCATTCGGGCCAAGCCCATCGATTGTAGGAATTCCCAAATAGGAGGCAAATGAAGCATCTGAACCTCCTCCTGAATCTCCCTGCTTTAAATTAATGTTGAGTATCTCGGCTATTTTTTTAGCTTTTAAAAAAAGAGCTTGAGAATCTCTGGTTCTTTCCATAGGAGGAGTAAAACTTAGTTTTTCCCAGTGAATTTTTGCTCCATTAACTGAGGGTTTCATCCTATCAAAAAAATTTTCTATTTCTTTAATTTTTTCTTTTTCCCAGAATCTTATATCAAGAAAAGCCTGGGCTTTATCAGGAATGATATTAACTCTTTCACCTCCGATGATTTTTCCAATGTTGGCAGAAACTCCTTTTTCACGAAGTTTATTTATAAAACTGAGCTGAGTTAGCAGTTCTTCAATCGCATTTATTCCTTTTTGAGGATCGAGCCCTGAATGCACTGATTTTCCGAAAGACTCTATTTTAATGGTTAAAACTCCTTTTCTCCTTGTTTTAACAGCTCCACCTGGAAGCGCTGGCTCAAGACACAAAACATAGTCTGATTCCTTTGCAAATTTCTCGATGTATTTTTTTGAATTTTTACTTGATATCTCTTCTTCTGAGTTTATAAATAACATTATTTTACTCTTCGGCTTAAGTTTCAATTCGTTTATTGCTTTTAAAGCGAAGACAAACATGGTGATTCCGCCTTTCATGTCGAAAACCCCTGGTCCAAAAATTCTGTCTTTTTCAATTTTAAAAGGCATTTCAGAAATTTTTCCAACTCTCCATACTGTATCTACATGAGTTAAAACTAAAATTTTTCTTTCTCCTTTTCCTATTTCAGCAAGAAAATAGTCTCCTGATTTTTTCTGTTTAAACTTTTTTATTTTGGCTCCAGATTCCTTTAGATTTTCAACTACAAAGGCTGAACATCTGTTAACTGCTTTCTTGTCTGTTGAGGGGGATTCTAGAGTTACAATTTCCCTCAAAAAATCAACTATCTCCTGTTTTTTGTTTATGAAATAATAAATTTGCTGCATTTTAAATATCCTTAAAAGTATTTATCTTTTTTCAGATTTAAACTATTTATCAGAGTTTTGGACAAAATACAATTTAAATAATTTGAAAATGGACAATTTAAATTATTTGCAATAAAATTTTAGAAATATTGGAGAAATAATATGTCTGAATTTAGACAGGATATAACGACAAAAGAATGGGTAATAATTTCAACAGAAAGAGCTAAAAGACCTGATGAATTCAAGAAAAAAGATAAAAAAGAAAAAAAATTGCCAGAAAGAGATGATAAATGTCCTTTCTGTCCTGGCAATGAGGAAAAAACCCCTCCGGCGGTTTATACTATTGAAAAAGATGGAAAATGGAAATTAAGAATTGTGCCGAATAAATTTGCAGCCCTCCAACCAGACATAACTCCTGATAGAAATAGAATTGGAAGATTTTTGAAAGCTGAGGGATTTGGAATTTCAGAAGTGGTTATTGAAACTCCTGAGCACAATAAAACCATTGCCACTATGAGTTATGAACAGGCTCGAGATGTTGTAATTGCGTATAAAGAAAGATATTTGCAGATATCTGAGAATAAAGATATATCGCTTATAAATATATTCAGGAATTATGGAGAAAAAGCAGGCACATCCCTTGAGCATCCTCATTCTCAAATAATTGCATCTCCTATAGTTCCTCCTCATATAAGGGATCAGATTACCCAGGCAATTCTTTCTACGGATTCATATGGAAGTTGCATTTTTTGCGATATGATTAAGGAAGAACTAAATCAGAAAATCAGAATTATTTTAGAGAGTAAACATTTTATCGTGTTAACTCCCTTTGCTTCTAGATATCCTTTCGAGATAAGAATTTTTCCAAAGAAGCATAACTGTAATTTTGGATGCATAACTGATGAGGATATTGAAGATTTTGCTTATGTTTTAAGATTAGCCCTTAAAAAACTTTACACTGCCCTTGATGATCCAGATTATAACTATATGATTCGGTCATGTCCAACAGACTATGAGAATGTAAAACATTTTCACTGGCATCTTGAAATACTCCCGAAATTGACCACTCCCGCAGGGTTTGAACTTGGCACAGGTATTTTTATTAATGTAACAACACCTGAAAATTGTGCTGAGATTTTAAGAAATATAGAAGTAGAATAAAAAGATGTTTTTATTTATTTGATCGGATAACTCCTTTTAAAAGCTGAATTATTCCTTTTTTTATATTTTCATCTCTAATTTTTCTGAATAATTTCAGAAGGGATATTTCATTTTTGTCAAGAAAAAAAGAGAATTTGCCACTAGTTCTGTATTTTATCTTTTCTTCCCCAACAACTGGAATTTTCTCAAGTAAAAAGGCAACAGGGACGTTTAGGGCTTTTGCAATCTCATGGAGTCTTTTTATAGAAATGTTGCTTCTTCCTTTTTCATATTTTTGAACTTGCTGGTAAGTAACCCCAATTTTTTCAGCCAACTCCATCTGGGTAATTCCAAGGGATTCTCTTGTTTTTTTGATATGATTTCCTATTTGTTTATTGAAATTATCCATCTTAAAAAACATATATTTTATGATAGTTGAAGTCTACAATTTAAAGGTTGCAATAAAAATTGACATTATGCATACTATGGTTGTATATATAAAAGATATGTTTTATAAAAGAATTCTTGTGATTGATGATGAGATACTTTTAAGAAATCTTTTAGAAGAGTTTCTAAGTTACAATGGATACAAGGTTGATGGGGTGGGAAATGATGTCGATGCAATCAAATTGTTGAAAAAAAGAAATTATCACCTGATAATTATCGATTATAATTTAGGCGATAAGAAAGGGTCAGAACTAATAAGTCAAATAAAAGAATTTTCCAGCTCCACTCCGATTCTCGGAATTTCAGGAAAACATGTGAAGGAAGAATTTATAGAAGCTGGTGCTGATGGTTTTGTCTCAAAACCGTTTTACCTTAACAATCTTTTAAATGTAATAAAAAAATTATTATTTGATCTTAAGTAGTTTTAAAATTAATCGTAAGCAAGCATTACGATATATTCGTTTTTATCTTTCACTGGAATTTTTAAAGAAATCCATCTTTTATTATTAAGAGAAGTGGCCTGAACCCCTTCTCTGTCTACTTCTATAGTGCCATCATTCCAGATGTTTATAACACAGTCCTGTTCAAATTGAAGGCCTGCCACTGTGGTATAACCTACATCTTCGCTTACCTTTATATGGAGTTCTTTAGCACCCGGAACATCCGGCATAAAAATCATTTTTCCAGTTTTCAGGTCTTTTACAGTGGCAACAAGACTGTTCTTACCGAGAGATTTCATCGAAATGGATGGGATGTTTTTTACAAGACTTTCTCTTATTTCTAAATAAGAAGACGGAGCACTCATAAGTTTTATGTTTGGTTTGAATCTGTATATACGTTCATCAAGTATTTTAAGAATTTCCTCATTATGGGGAGAGCCAGGAAATTTATGGTAAAAATTTACGTACTCTTCAGCTCTATTTCTATTTTTTGCTACTGTCCAGTAAAGTTCCATTAACTTATTTTTGATATCAGGAGTAAGCTCTGAATCAGGATATTTATTAATGAAGTTCTCATAAAGGGTCACGCTGTTTTGCTCCACAGCTTCTTCATATTCAATCTTTTCAATTGCTTTTAATGCATCTTTTACAAGAGTACTCTCTGGATATTTCTTGATAAACTGCTGGTATGCATAAACTGTGTTTTGTCTTTTGGCATTTTTAAATGCTTTCTCTGGGGAAGGGGAACAGCCAAAAAGATAAAGAAGTAGAATTACCAAGGAAATAAATAAAATATTTTTATTTTTGCCCACTAAAATGTTCTCCACCAAGAGTATATATTTTTACATAATTTTTTAGGAAAAGTAAACTCTCTGTTTAAATTTTTTTAAACAATAGGGAGTTTTTAGAAATAAAGTAATTAAATAAATTTTCTTAAAATTTAGTAAATTTAACAAAAATTGGAGAAAAGATTAATTAATCTCCCCCTCATTAAAGAATAGAATAAAAAGTTGGTAGCGGGGGTTGGATTTGAACCAACGACCTTTGGGTTATGAGCCCAACGAGCTACCTGCCTGCTCCACCCCGCGGCCATTTTTATATTAACAGCTTTACAGTAATCTTGTCAAATTCAATCCAATTTATGAAGCAAGTAAAGTTTTGTGATGGTAAATAATTTGGGCAGCAAGGGTGACCCGAAAACACGCTGTATTTTCCCCAGTCCCGATCCAACTTTCAGTTGGAACGGGAGCACTCATGCTCCGCTCTTTCCTCCCGATATCCATCGGGAGGAAAACCATGCCCGCTCCGCATTCGTGACGGTTTTCAGGAACCTTCGGTTTCTTGGCCACCCTTCCTGCCCAAAATAACATTAAGTTAATTTCCTACCCCACAAAACTTTACTTACTTCTCTAATTTATTCATGGAAAAGTTGGAAACTTTTCCCTCCTGAATTTCGTTTAAATATTTGAAGGTAGATGAAAGAGTAGGAGTGCAAATTATGAAGAAGACATTAATTTTTATTATTATTTTGATTGTTATTGCAGCTTTAATCTTTTTGCCCATCAAATTAACCAGAAAGAAGATCAAGAATGATATAACTTGGGTAAAGGTAAAGAAAGGGGATATTGTCGAGAAAGCATTGGCAATAGGGAAGATTGAGCCTGAGCATGAGATATCGATAAAGTCGAAAATATCCGGAATTGCGAAGAAAATCTATGTGGAAGTGGGAGATAAGGTGGATGGAGGAGATTCTCTTATTGAGATAAGTCCTGACCCAACGCCATTGGAATATGCAGAGGCTAAGAGGCAGGTCGAACTTGCTCAGGTTGAAAGAGAGAACAAAAAATCAGAGTATGAAAGGGCTCAGAAATTGATGGAGAAGAATTTTATTTCTCAGAAGGATTTCGAGCTGACCAAGAGAAATTTTGAGGAGGCTGATTTAAAATTAAAGCTCTCTTCTGAAAAATTATCTTTAATTGAGAGGGGAAAAGCAAAAATTGCTGAGAGAAATGTGGAATCTGTGATTAAATCACCAGTGAGCGGAACCATCCTTGAAAAACTTGTTAATGAGGGAGACCCTGTTGTCCCTTTAACTTTTTATCAGGCAGGAACAGAGCTTCTGAAGATTGCCAATATGAATTCTCTTTTGTTTAAGGGAACTGTTGATGAAATTGATGTGGGGAAGTTGAGAGAGGGGATGAGAGCCATCGTAAAGATTGGAGCTCTCCCGGATAAACCGGTAGAAGGAATATTAAAGAAAATCTCACCCAAGGCAAAGAAAGAAGAAAATGCCACTCTTTTTGATGTGGAGATAGAGGTAAAACATCGAAATGATGTGGTTATAAGAGCAGGGTATTCTGCCAACGCAGAGATAGTCACGAGAAAAAGTGAGAATACTTTATACATACCTGAAAGATTGGTTGAGTTTAAAGAAGATAAAACTTTTGTCGAGATAAGGGGAAAGGACAGAAAACCGGGGAAGAAAGAAATAAAGGTTGGGCTAAGCGATGGAATTAACATAGAAGTGCTCGAAGGATTGAGAGAGGGTGAAGAAATAGCTGAAAGACCTCCGAAGGAAATTAAATAAAACATGAGTTTTAAACAATAAGAAATGAGAGGGATGAGTAAAATGAAAGATGTTAACAGCACAAGGTAAAGAGTGGAAACAGATAATTAACCAAAAACACTGATGAACAATGATAAAAAATTAGATTATAAAAACAGATGACAAAACTATTTGTGATTTTATCGCAATTTTTAAGAGATATGAAATCCCAGAAATTAAGAACTTTTTTAACTCTTTTTGGGATTGTGTGGGGAACTTTTACAGTGGTTTTACTCATGGCTTTTGGAGAAGGGCTTCATCGCCAGAATCAAAAGGCAATGCATGGTATAGGAGAGGGAATAGGAATAATGTGGTCGGGAAGGACATCAAAGTCTTTCATGGGAATGGGTAAAGGAAGAAGGATTAATTTTCTGGAGGAGGATGCTTATTTTTTAAAAGAAAATGTAAAAGAGATTAAATCGATTTCTCCTGAGTATAGCCGTTCTTCCGTTGAATTAAAGTATAAAAATAACACTTTTCTCGCATGGGTTTGTGGAGTTTACCCGGAATTTGGAGAAATGCGAAACATGATACCTGAGAAAGGAGGAAGGTTTATTGACAGGGTTGATCTTCTGGAAAAAAGAAGAGTTGTGTTTATAGGAGATGAGTTGAAAAGTCAATTGTTGAAAGAAGATAAGGCTGAAGGAAAATATGTATTTATCCAGGAAGTTCCTTTTTTTGTGATTGGGGTTATGAAGAAAAAAACTCAGAATTCAAATTATAATGGAAGAGATTCGGAAAGAGTGGTTATACCTGCTTCTACATATGCTTCTTTATTTGGTGTGAAGTATATTGATAATATCGTTTATAAACTCAGAGATCCCAGAGAAACTGAAAAAGCAAAAAATAAAATATATCAGAGACTGGGTTCAAAATACAGGTTTGACCCATCTGATAAGGAAGCTCTTTTCATATGGGATACAACTGAATTTGATAAGTTTATTCTTTATTTTTTCCTCGGGTTTAAAATTTTCCTGGGGATAATAGGAGTTTTCACGCTATCGATAGGTGCTGTGGGCGTTTCAAATATAATGAATGTTCTCGTTGAAGAGAGGAAAAAAGAAATAGGGGTTAAAATGGCTCTTGGAGCAAAGAAAAAATTTATAATGTTCCAGTTTATATTTGAAACAATTTTGATTGTTTTATTCGGTGGAGCCGTTGGGTTTTTATTTTCTTATAATATAATTTCTTATTTCCCTCTTCTAAAGCTTGAAGAATATGTGGGAGTCCCTGTAATTTCTCCAACAATTGGGATACTGACGCTTTTAATTTTAGGAATCACAGGATTTCTTTCAGGTTATTTCCCGGCTAAGAAAGCAGCTAATTTAAACCCGGTAGAAGCCTTAAGAAATTAACATGGGAGCGGGTTTAAGGATATAACTATGAGAAGATTCGCATTAATAAGTCTTTTCTGGAATGACTTCAAAAGACAGAAAAAAAGAGTAATTTTAACTTTATTCGCAATTGCATGGGGAACTATGACGATTATTCTTCTTTTGGGGGTTGGAGCAGGACTTCAGAGAGAGTTTCAGCGAAGCACTCACAGCCTTGGAGAGGGGATAGTGATAGTTTATGGTGGGCAGACCTCCATTCCATATAAAGGTCTTCCAAAGGGAAGAAGAATTAGGTTGAGAGAAGAAGATGTGGAGTTTATAAAAAAAAGTATCCCTGAAATTGAATTGATAGGTTCAGAATATAATAGATTTGGTAATACTATTGTGTATGGAAGGAATACGGTAACCAAAAGAGTTCATGGTCTTTCTCCTGAATTTGAAGAAATGAGGACCCACTTTCCTGATAAGGGAGGCAGGTTTATAAATAAAATTGACATGAAAGAAAGACGAAGAGTTGTATTTCTTGGGGATAATTTAAAAAAGAAGCTTTTTGGGGATGAAAGAGCAGAAGGAAAGACAATCTTTATAAACAGTGTTCCATTTTTAGTAGTAGGAACTATGGTAAAAAAGTTACAAACGAGCATGTATCAGGGACCTGACTCTGAAAAAGCTTCTATCCCTTCATCTGCATACATCTCATTATATGGAGCGAAATATGTCCAAAGAATAATTTATAGACCTAACGATATATCCAGGGCTGAACATGTGAAAAATGAATTGTACAGGGCATTGGGAGAAAAATACAAATTTGACCAGAATGACAGACAGGCATTAAGAATGTGGGATGTGATAGAGCAGGAGAAGATAATGAATAAGGTGTTTATGGGGATAAAAATATTTATGATAATAATTGGCTCTTTCACGCTTATCATTGCCGCTGTTGGAGTTACAAATGTCATGTATGTATCTGTTCGTCAGAGGACAAAGGAAATCGGGGTTAAGATTGCCCTTGGGGCTAAAAAGAGACATATCATGAGTCAGTTTATTTCAGAATCTTTATTCATTTCTTTCTTCGGAGGGTTTCTGGGAGCGATTCCAGCTCTTTTAATAATAAAAGTGGTTTCATCGGTAAAGTCAGAAAATATGACGGTTCAGCTATTGGCAAGGCCCCATATCAATTTAGAGATAGCTGTATTAGTTACCATTATTCTTTCATCCCTGGGGTTCCTGGCAGGCTTTTTTCCGGCAAGAAAGGCTTCGAATTTAAATCCGATTGAAGCTTTAAGATATGAATAGAAAGGAGCAAGAGTTTTCAATGATAAAAATGAAAAAAATTAAAAAAATTTATGATACAGGAAGAGTAAAAGTCGAAGCACTGAGGGAGATTGACCTCGAGGTTCAAAATGGAGAGTTTATCTCAATTATGGGTCCTTCTGGTTCAGGAAAATCAACCCTGATGAACATCATTGGCTGTCTTGATACCCCAACTTCTGGAGAATATTTTCTTGAGAATGAAAAAGTTTCAGAACTTTCTTCGAATAAACTCGCTGAAATAAGAAATAAAAAAGTGGGTTTTATTTTTCAAAATTTTAATCTTCTTCCTTACGCTACAGGTTTTGAGAACGTGGAGCTTCCGATGATATTTGCAGGAATTTCTTACAAGGAAAGGAGGAAAAAGACAATAGAACTTCTTGAAAGAGTAGGGCTTAAGGAAAGGATGAATCATAAGTCAACCGAGCTATCTGGAGGCGAAATGCAGAGAGTGGCTATAGCAAGGGCCCTTGTCAACAACCCTTCTATTATTTTAGCAGATGAGCCAACTGGTAACCTTGACACAAAATCAGGAGAGGAAATTATTTCGATTTTTGTAAATTTATGGAAAGCAGGACATACAGTTCTTGTTATTACCCATAACGAAAAAATAGCGGAAAAAACTCAAAGAACTATTAGACTTCTTGATGGGATGATTGTTAATGGTAATTAAAGCAAACGCATTATATAAATGTAGGGCAACCTCTTAGGGTTGCTTGATGCAAGGCTAAAGCCTTGCCCTACATGTAACATTATTTATTGCATTTGTATTAGTCAACGGCTATAAGTTGAATCAACATGTCAGATGAAAAACAGCTATAACTTTATTCTTATCTGGCAGTTTATTAAAAATATCAATTGCTTTTTCAGTATTTTCAATTATTAGCTTGATATTATTTGATCTGGCAAGTTCAATAAATTCTTTTGAAACTTTCATAACCCCTAACTTTCCAGTTCCGATTATGACGATTTCTGGATTTTCTTGAATTACATCTTCCATATCTTCAGGCAAAAGATTATGCCCCTCTTTTCTCCACCAGTTTGCCTTAATCATATTTGGGAATAGCTTTAAATCAGAAGTGAATTTGTTTCCATTTATTACAATTTCTCCAAAACTATATCGCTCAATTTTCATTTTTTATATCTTTATTTATTAATTATTAATTTTTTAAGTATATACTAACATTTATGAGCTACAAACTTTGAACTATTAGCTGGGCTCTGTTTCTTTAAGGAATCTTTCCATGAAGTGAATGTCGTAGCTTCCTTGTCTAAAATCATAATCATCGAGTATTTTCAAATGAAGGGGGATGTTTGTTTTAACACCAACTATGATTGTGGAAAGTAAAGCAGCCCTCATTCTTTTGATTGCTTCATCACGGGAGTTTCCATGGACTATTATTTTGGCTACAAGAGAATCGTAATGGGGAGGAATTTCATATCCGCAATAAATTGCTGAATCAACTCTCACTCCATTTCCGCTTGGAAGAGCAAGAAATTCAATCTTTCCAGGAGATGGAGAAGAAGTAAACGGGTCTTCTGCATTTATTCTGCATTCTATTGAATGACCTCTTGGAAGAAGATCTCTTCTGACATTCAGCTTTTCTCCTGCTGCTAATTTTATCTGTTCTTTTATTAAGTCAATCGAATAGATTGCTTCTGTTACAGGATGTTCAACCTGAACTCTTGTGTTTGCTTCCATAAAATAAAAATTTTCCTTCTCATCCAGTAAAAATTCAAAAGTTCCAAGGCTTCTGTATCCAATAGATTCTGCTGCTTTTTCAACAATCCTCATCATTCTTTTTCTTGTCCTTTCGTCAAGAGCAACTGAAGGAGCTTCTTCCAAAATTTTCTGATGTCTTCTCTGAATTGAACATTCTCTTTCTCCTATGGCAATGACATTCCTATAATTATCAGCCAGTATCTGTATTTCTATATGCCTTGCTTTCTCTAAGAATTTTTCAATGTACATTGAAGGATTTCCAAAAGAAGAGGATGCCTCAGCCTGAGCAACTGGAAAAATGGTTTCAAGCTCTCTCTGATTGTGGACAACTCTCATCCCTTTTCCACCTCCTCCTGCGACTGCTTTCAGCATAACTGGAAATCCTATTTTTGATGCAAATTTTTTTGCCTCCCGAAGATTTGTAATTGGATTTTCAGTACCTTCTATGATTGGCACACCCTCTTTTTTCATCGTCTGTCGCGCTTCATTCTTGTCCCCCATTAATTTAATGATAGATGAAGAAGGACCGATAAAAGAAATTCCTGAAGTTTCACATATTTCAGCGAACATAGGATTTTCAGACAAGAATCCATATCCGGGATGAATTGCATCAGCTTTTGATATTTCAGCTGCTGAGATGATTGCAGGTATGTTAAGGTAGCTTTCAGAGCTTTTTGGAGGACCAACACAGATTTTTTCATCGGCTAACTGGGCTGGTAGAGATTTTGCATCAGCTTCTGAATAGACTATTACACTTTTTATCTCTAATTCTTTCAGAGCCTTAACTATTCGAAGGGCTATTTCTCCTCGATTGGCAACGAGAACTTTGGAGAACATTTATGGAAGGACCTTGATCTCAAAAAGTTTTTGACCGTATTCAACAGGCTGAGCATTCTCAACAAATATTGATTTAATAATTCCGGATACTTCAGATTCTATTTCATTCATCAGTTTCATTGCTTCTACAATGCACAAGATCTGTCCTTTCTCGACTCTATCGCCTTCATCTACGTAAGGAGGAGAGGATGGATCCGGTGCTCTATAGAATGTTCCCACTATCGGCGATTTTATATAATAAACATCTTCAGAAGGAGTGAGTTCTTTTTGAACAGAATGTTCAATTTTTTCCTGATAAGAAATAGGGGAAGCTGAAGGATTTAGATTCGGAGTTTGTATAGAAACTGAAGGAAAGATATTTTTCTTTATCTTAATTCTCAACCCTTCTTTTTCCAGTTCAAATTCAGCAAGATTTTTTTCGATGATAAGGTTGATTATTTTTTCAATATCTTCGAATCTTATATCTTTCAGGTTTAAATCGTCCTTTTTCATGATAAAGATATTATTTAATCAATTCTTTTGATAAGTCAAGCCAAAAAATTAAAAAAAGGATGTGCGCCTATTTTTGCTGATAGAAATTTTGATATAATAGATAACTAATTTGATTGAAGGTTTATCTTAGTAAATTGAGTGCATAGATCGAGAGATGATTAATAAATGAGCGAAGATTATATTTATACCAGGAGGGGAGATGAAAATAATTAGAAAAAGAATTGAGAATTTTTATTTTTATTATCCTAATTCAGTGGCAATTGTTGGTGCAAGAGGAAAAGAAAAAGTAAATTTCATGTCAGCAGCATGGCACATGCCAATTTCAGCTTCTCCGCCAATCTATGCTGTTGCCATATCAAAGAAAAGGTATACATATAGAGTGATAAATGAGGCTAAAGAGTTTACAGTGAATTTTATTTCCTATGAAAATGCTAAGCTTTCTGCTAATCTTGGAAGAAGGTCTGGGAAAGACATGAATAAGATTGAAAAATTTTCCATTAATCTTTCTTCCTCAGCGATAATCTCATCTCCAGTACTTAAGGAGGCTTATGCTTCCTTTGAATGCAAGTTATTGGATGCGAGAACATACGGAGATCACGATTTATTTGTTGGAGAAGTCTTGTGTGTCCATGAGATGGAGGGAGTTTTTAATGAAAATGGAATTATAATATTGAAAAAAATAAACCCATTGCTTTATTTAGGAAAAGACATTTATGCAACAACAATTCCGGATTCTCAAAAACTTGTATTGCCAGATTAACTAAATCCTTTTAATTGACATTTGAGGTTATAAATCTTAAGATTTTATTTAATTTGAAGAGGAAAACCAATCTAAATGTTTAATTTAAAATACTATTACATTCTTTTAAAAATATTTTTTAGTTATAAAAGAAAGAAAAATACATTGCGTTATTTTCCGATTAGATTCTGGATTGAACTTGCATCTCCATGTAATTTGAAATGCGTGATGTGTCCGAATAAAGACCTTCCTTTAGAAGATCAAGGTTACATGGATATGGAATTGTTTAAAAAAATAGTTGATGAAATCTCTCCATTTTCTTTTGATGTAAGTTTAATTCACAGGGGAGAGTCTTTTTTGCATCCGCAACTAATTGATATGATTGAATATGCAAAATCTAAAAGACTTTTTACAAAAATTCATACAAATGGCACTCTTCTCGATAAAAAAAAATCATACAAGATAATAAAATCGGGTCTGGACAGATTGTCATTTTCATTCGATGGATACGATAAAAAAACTTATGAAAAGATTAGAGTGGGTGCAGATTTTGACATGGTTATTGAAAATATCAGAGATTTCTTGAAAATGAAAAAGGGGTTAGGGAGTAAAAATCCTTACACAGTAATTGAATTGATTGAATTTCCTAACATGGATAGAGAAGAGATTAAAGAAAAAAGAAAAAATCTCATTAAAAATTTTAAGGGGCTTCCTCTGGATGAGGTTATAACTAAAAAAATTCATAACTGGGCAGGTTATCTTCATATCAACAAAAAAGATAAAAATTATTCACCATGCCCATTTCCATGGAATGCTCTGATTGTATTCTGGGATGGCTCTGTCTTTCCTTGCACTCAAGATTTTTTTGGAGAATATAAGTTGGGAAATGCAAGATGGGAAAGTCTTGGAAACATCTGGAACAATGAGAAGATAATCAATCTGAGGAAGAAGTTAATGAATAAAGAATACAAAGATATATCCATATGTTCTAAATGTGATAGACTCTGGAGAGATAAATTATTGGGGGTTCCAAAGGAATACCTTTTTGAGTTTATTATGAGGAGGATGCCCTGAATTATGCTTAAGGATTAAAAAATGGAATGGCAACTGAATCTGTTTAAAAAATCCCTAAAGAAAAAATTGAAGTTGAAAAATATCTTAAAATTTTCTGGTGATTTTACTGATTTGAAATGTCTGGAGGTTGGATGTACAACAGGAGTTTTAAGTTATTTTTTATCAGAAAGAGGCGGAAAATGGATTCATACAGATAAAGAGCGCAGTCTTCTTATCGAGACCCAAAGGCTTGTGAAAAATCCCCTTGTTCAGATTGATGAGAGATATCTTCCTTTTAGAGAGAAAACCTTTGATTTAATATTTGTCCCTGATTTCTTGGAACATACTATCTATGATAAAGAGCTGATAAAAGAAATAAAAAGAATAATCAAAGAAAAAGGGAGATCGATTATAACTGTTCCCTTAAAAAAGAAATTCTCGATTATTAATTTATTGAAAAGAATGTTCGGATTGAAGGATGAAATATATGGACATGTAAGAGCTGGATATAGTCTAAAAGAATTAAAAAAAATTCTCCAAGATTATGGAATTAAGGTAGAAAGATATTCCACTTATTCAAAATTTTTTACTGAATTTATTGAATTAATTTTGAATTTTTTCTATGTCAGATTTGGAACAAAAAAAATTTCTACTCATAAAGGGAAAATATCTCCTTTATCTTCATCTGAGTTGAGGTTTAATAAAACTTATTTTATCTATAAATTTATTTATCCGTTTTTTAAAGCATTTTCATTTTTAGATTATTTTGTTTTTTTTACAAGAGGATATGTTATTGTAATCGAAGCAAATTTATCAAATTAATAATTTCAATTTATTCTCTGAATGAAAAGATTTTTATGAGGATAGTTTAAACCTGGAGTTGACTTCCAATTTAATTGATTGATATTATACCAAGCTATGAAAAAATTTTTGTTTATGCTTATTTTATTAAATATATTAATAATTCCAATTTTTTCCAATCAGGTTATCATGAAATATAAGGTATTGCTAATTCCAAACTATGAAAGCTATGATGAAACTCTTACTTCGGATTATGTAGAAAACATGTTGATTTCCTGGGGAATTAATTATGACCTTCAAGAACCTTTAGAACAGCTTACGTTAGATAAAATCATTACTAATAACACATTAAATTATATAGTAATAATAGTTACAAAAGAATTTAGTAAATTTTCATCATCAGAAATTGGCGTTTTGGAAAATGTATCAAAAAATTTTGGTGTCAGCCTGATTTCATTTTATTCATGTAGTGACCAGAGAAGTAATAATTTTTTTGGAATCAAAGAAAAGAGCGGAACAAAATATGTTTATAATTTTAAAATTCAGAATAATTTGGATTTTGTAACAGATGGCCTCAATGATAGAAATTTAAAAGGAGCAAGGGTTTTTGACATTGTTTTAAACAGTAATGCTCTAAAAATTGTGGATGGCGAAGGCACGCCTGTTTTTTTTGTTAATCAGTATGGGAAAGGAATAAATTATTATTTTAATTTCGAGCCTTCAGGGTGGTTAGAAATAGATGGGAGGCAACTTCTTTTAAAGAGGTCAATAATTCAGAATAGTAAAAATGGATTTTTTTATTTTGATTTAGAAGGGACTATAATACTTAGAATGGATGATCCTCTTTCAAATAATGTAACCACCTGGTCAGACACTCAATCCTATCAGCCTTTTAATTACAAAAGGATGGATCAGAAGGATTGGGAGGAAACTGTAAACGTGCTCAAAGAATTTAACGCAGGAATGAGTATCTCCGCAGTTCCTGGTTATGTGGATGATGGGAATCCTGCAAGAGGAAGACTCTATAAGAATGGTGTTGAAGTAATAAATCGGCAATGTGGAACAGAATATGATTCAAAGGATATGAAATATATTTTTATATCTGGATTGAGAGCTGGAAAGGTGCTTGACCATGAAGAGGAATTCAAAGGAATTAAAAATTCTTTAGAAAGCTATGAGAAAATTGATATTCAGCAACATGGTTATACTCATACTGAAATGAATCGCTCTGCATTATGCGCAGCTTCTGATAAATATACAAATAGTAAATGGTTTGCTGAATTTTATCATCTCTACAATGGAACCAATGTTTCTTATTCAGAACAGTGGGATGCTATTCAAAAAGGTTATAATAAGTTAATCCAATGGTTTGATTATGAACCTTCTATTTTTATACCTCCTCAAAATGCAATTTCGTCAAATACCACAGAACTACTGGAGAATTTCAATTTCAAAGTGATGAGCACATTTGATTTTACATTTTTAAGAAAGAAGAAATCGTTTACAAACCCTTTCATACAAACTCATTCAGTCAAGTCAATGTACTGGCTTGCCAACCCCCGTCTAAAATGGATTGCAAAAACATTCCCCATGGTAATCTATTTTCATGACCTTGATATAACATATTTTGGCATAGAATGGCTCCAGGAATTTTTAACGGGCTGGAAAGAAATGGGGATAGAGATTTTTTTATCTTTTGGAGAATTTCTCGGCTATGTTTTATCGAAAGTTGAAGGAGAATATTCTTACAACAGAGGGATTTATACGCTTAAAATAACTGTTGATATTTCTAACACTGGTGGACCTCAAAATCTAAAATCATCTCGGTATTTTAACAAGAGAAAGATAAAGATCAGGTTTAAAATTCCTGAGAGCTGGAAAAGATTTCCTTTTTACAGATTTGGTCAAATTTCAGAAACCAGCTTAAAGTCTCCATTTCTAAATAAAGATATAATTGAATTTGAATTTAACCCATTTGAAGATGAAGTGGTTCAGAGTAAAAGCCTAATTATGGAAGTGCCAGTTTTGAAGAAGCTCAATAATTAAAATTTTTTATTTTTCTTTTTGCAGAATAAAGAAAATCCCGCCAATAGAGTTAAACAAAACTGATATGAGATAAGCCAATACAGAAAGGGAGAAAGCGACCTCGGGAGGAATTCCAAATTTCGAAAAAAGTAATACAAATGACCCTTCTCGAACCCCTATTCCATAAATGGAGATAGGAAGCATCGTAATTGTTAAAATCACAGGGATTAGAATAAAAAATAGTATAAATGGTATATCAATGTATAAAGATTTTGAAATTAAAAAATAATAAAAAATTACATTGATTTGGAGAAGAAAAGAAAGAATTAT
>JBFLYD010000001.1 GCA_040756905.1 Acidobacteriota bacterium | reverse complement strand
CTTTTTCAAATTCTGATTTCATCGAAAAAGTGGCCGGAATAAATCGGAATGGGTGGCCACTTTCAATCAGAATCAGTGGCCGGTTTGAATCGGAATCGATGGCCACTTTGGATCGGAATATACACATGAATTGAAATGAATTCGACGCGTTATATAGATGCGGAGAAAATGGATAAGTTTTTGTATAACATAAATCATTTCTATAGGAGGGTAAAATGCTTCTAAAAAGAGTGAAGATTTTAAGTGCATTAGTTATGTCGGGAGGTGTGTGGATGGTGTTCCTGCTTGCCCTTTTGTTACTTGGACCTAATGGTCCTCTCCTTGCGAAATGCGGGCTCGAGTCTCAGACAGCGGATACGGCCCTACCTCTCTGTGATAAGTGGCAACAACCCCCCTCAGGGGAATTTTTTGTGGAAATAAACGTAGACAATACCCATGTGCGAAAATTACCCAGCCTGGATGCCGAGTCCCTCGGTATCGTAAAAAAGGGGGATAGCCTACCACTCATCGGGAGCTACCCAAAGTGGAAGTGGTACAAAGTCAAATACAAAAATGGAGAGGGGTTCGTAGAAAAGTCCGTAGCGACAATTAATAAGCCCTTCATCCAGTGGGCTAAGGTTGAGGATACCGATCTCGTCATCAATGGCTTCGGCTTTTCGGAAAACTCAGATGTAGTGATCTTGCTTGAAGGCAGACCATACTTTCCCGATCCGAACAACGTTCACTCTGATCAGATTCGCTTGAGACTCCCCCTTTATGAAGGAGAAAGAGCCCTCCCGACGCACGTGCCGTTGTATGTAGAAATCGCTGGTGTCCAATCCAAAGGCTGTGAATTCGAGTACCCATCTGTAAAGGTTAGGTGGAACACCTTTGCAAACTTCACAGGAGGGTTTGCCTTCGGAGGTGGGTTTCGTGGCTGGAAGCCCGAGTTGGAATACTCTGGAGGAGCGGCGGCACAGGTTTTGATCTTTAACTTTCCTTTTAAGGGTTTTAAAGGTATTCGGCAAAATCGGTTTCCGATGTTCGACTCAAAGGGAAAACTACTTAAGTGCCCCCATTGGTTACGGCGTTTCTTTTTGGTTGGTGGCTTCAGCGAAACGGATCAGGGGGAAGGCCGCCCTGGCCTTACTGAAGGATTAGGATACAGGATCGGGGATAGCGATATGGCTCCAGTGGTGGTTTAGCGCCTCGATAGAAATGATTATGGTCGAATGATAATCGGCATGGTTAAGTACAAGTGAATCGTCTTTCAGGAATATAGATCGCTGCGGTAATCTGGGGCACTTGAATCCCAAAATGTCTCTTGAAGTATTAGGATTTTAATTCAAAAGGGAAAGAGAAGTTTGAGGAAAATAAAAGGAAATTGTAAAATTGCAAAGAGATGAAGAACTTTAGAGAGTAATACTATGATTGAACCTATCATTTCGTTAGCATTTTCTATGCACTCTAATAAAGGGGTGTATGCATTACTCATTGGCTCTGGAGTGTCGCGGTCTGCTGGTATTCCAACAGGTTGGGAGGTGGTATTAGATCTCATCCGTAAAGTGGCACATCTCAAAGGTGAGAATTGTGAGCCTGATCCCGCTGCCTGGTACGAAGCTACATTCGGTGAAGCACCAAACTATAACAAGTTGCTTAATATAGTTGCAAAGTCACAAGCAGAACGCAGTCAGCTTCTAAGGAGTTACTTTGAGCCCACTGAAGAAGAAAGGGAGCAACATCTAAAAATACCAACTGAAGCGCACAAGGCGATAGCTGAACTAGTAGTAAAGGGATATATCCGGGTTATTGTTACAACTAATTTTGATCGTTTAATAGAGGAAGCCATAGAGGAGGTAGGTATTGTACCAACGGTCATCAGTACTCCTGACGCTGCCATTGGGGCTTTACCAATTACGCATACAAAGTGTACCATAATTAAAGTCCATGGCGATTATCTCGACACCCGGATTAGAAATACACCTGATGAACTTGCAAAATACGACAAAGGCATTAATCGTTTATTGGACCAAATTTTCGATGATTTTGGCCTTATAATCTGTGGATGGTCTGCTGAATGGGATACAGCATTACGAGCAGCAATTGAGCGTTGCCAGACTCACAGGTTTACCACATATTGGGCAATGAGAGGCAAACCAACAAAACAGATGCAAAAACTCATCAAACTAAGGCATGTACAAACTATTTCTATTCGGGACGCTGATTCATTCTTTCGTGAAATAGCTGAAAAGGTCTTTGCATTAGAGGAGCTTTCGAGGCCACATCCTCTCTCATCAAAAGTTGCTGTAGCCACTTTAAAGAAGTACATCGTTGACGACCATTATAAGATTCGCCTGCATGATCTGATGATGGAGGAAACAGAAAGAGTTTATGCAGGGTTAACCATTGAGCATTTTCCAGTGCAAGGTGTGCCATTCAGCACAATAGAACTGACAAAACGTATTCACCGCTATTACGCTCTAACCGAAATTCTTCGGGATCTCATGATCACTGGTTGCTACTGGGGAGAAAAGACACATGAAGACCTGTGGGTGAAAAGCCTTGAACGAATCGCGAATCCACCTGGAGAGAGGGCTGGATTAAATATATGGCTCGAATTGAGATTATTTCCTGCGCTTCTTCTCCTTTATGGAGGAGGGATTGCCTCTATTGCAGCTGAAAAATATGGTACATTTGCAGTTTTGCTTACCAAAGTCAAAGTTAAAGAGGGAATAGAAGATCAGCCCCTTGGCCTTGCTTTATATCCCTATGCAGTTATGGATAAGAGTGTTGCACAACAGTTACCCGGTATGGAAAGACGTTATACACCAATTAGTGATCTACTCGAAGAAAAGTTACGAGAGCCTTTTAAAGAATCTTTATCAGATGATACCCAGTACAAAAAATGCTTCGACCGATTTGAATATTTACTTGCCTTAGTTCATGCTGATTTGCGTCAGAAGCAGATAGGCGATGTTTGGGGACCAATAGGGTGTTTTGGATGGAGGGGGAGGCGTTACCCTGAAAAGTGGATTATTAAAGAAATTGAATTAGAGGTCACACAGGCAGGTAAGAATTGGTTACCTTTAAAGCATGGTCTTTTTGAAGGCTCATTGGAGAGATTTCTAAATGTAAAGACAGAGTTCGATAAATTAGTTTCTGGGCTTCCTTGGTGGTAGATCATCTATAGAAAAGTGTGAGATATTAAATTGCCAGAAGATCTTGCTATCTTCAATGCCTTTTTGCGCTTTATTTTCCCAGTCAACCCTGTCTGACGCCAGACAGATATTCACCTTTGTAGTATTATCATATTCAGGGATTTGTGTTACAATCAGATTAAAGAGGCCAAAATAAACGACGATGCGTAATATTTTAATAAGTCAAGTCGATCCCATACAAAAGATAGAGACTTTATTGAGAAACATTATCTCTGAAGTATTAGCACAGAAATTATCTCCTAATTGGTTACAAGACCCTAAGCATGGTCTTGGTGCTGATAGAGTAAAGGAATTGCAAAAGAAACAAAAGGAAGAGGAGGGACGAAGATACACTAAACTAATTGACCAAGATTTACTCGCATATACTGATTTTGGAGATCTTCGAGAAATTTTAGATAAGAACAAAAAGTTTTTTGAACCCATATTTAAAGATTGGGACACATTTAAGGTATATTTGAAGAAAGTAGAATATTTAAGGAACCCTGCAAAGCACCATAGATTTCTTTATGATTATGAAATATTATTGCTCCAAGGAATTGCTGGAGAGATAGAAGACAATATTAATGCCTGGTATATTGGAACTAGATTTCAAATAAAAAAATATCGTTTTAATTTTTTTGAATATATTCCCACAGAAGGCAAAAATGAAGAACAAATTCTAAAATTATCAAAAGCAATAGGCAAGAATTGGATTGAAAAAATGAACAATTTCTTCAGAGATCAGGGTATTGAGCAAAGTGCCATTAAAGTCCAGGAAGGTGATTTTAAAGGCTCTATCTCAGCTGCTCATATTAGAGCTCAATGGCAAACCTCTCCCAGTGCTCATCCGAACAGTAATATTGGTGGAATTCATTATAAGTCTATAGAGCTCAAATTATGGTATTCGCTTAACAGCCCTCTTAATTTAGATGAACTGATCGAAATCATCAATAAAAAATATTTCTTGTTCGCATTTGAACTCGATGGTAGAATTGATATTAATAGATTAATGAATATAGCGGAGAACATAGCTGGTCTAAAGCCCTCATCGGCTGGCGGAACGGGTAAGAACGATAACATAATTTATGGGAGAGTCGAATATGGAATTGCGACATTTTGGATAATAGGGGTCTCAAATATTGATCAAAAAACAAGTGAGATTTATATTCAAGCAAATGATAAATTTTCGTTCAAAACTGCTCATAAAGTTATAACTTTTGGAACGCTTTTGTCATATTTAACAGGGAATATTCTACGTAGGGTGATGATATCTTTAATCAAAAGCTCACTGTAATTTCATTTTGTAAACTTATTTCCAGCCTTGGAAAACATTCATTGACGATATTTTTATACCTCATTCTATAATTTCCCTTCAGAACTGCCCATCTAATCCATCTTTCTAATAAAACCCTCTAAATGATAAAATAATAAGTGATGAAGAAATTTTCTCTCAATTCACCTTCCAGCCAAAAGAGATCAGCAGATTGATTGGCAATTGGGTTAATAATTGCGAGTGACGCTTAAAATGGTTGTTTTTAAATCTTTTATGTGATAGATTAAAAATTGAGGAAACAATGAAGGAAAGAAAGGGGTTGGAGGAAATATTCATTCTCTTGAAAGATTTACCCGAAGAGAGAATTAAGGAAATAAAGGATTTCATAGAATTCATAAAGAAAAAAGAAGCCCCTTTTCCTAAAGAGAAGGGCGCACTGCTTTCTTTAATGGGATCGATCAGTAATGCAGATGCGGAGGCAATAAAACTCTCTATTGAGGAGGCTTGCGAGAGAATAGATATTAATGAATGGTGAATACCTCTTAGATACAAACATCATTATTGCTTTTTTAAACGGAGACAAAGAAATCAGTTTAAAAATCACAGAGGCTGAAAAAATATATACCTCCGTAGTTGTTATAGGTGAGCTCCTTTTCGGAGCGGATAATTCAAGAAATCCAAAGGAAAATAGGGAGAAAATCCTTGAATTTATAAAGTTTTGTGAGGTTTTGCCCATTGACATAGAAACTTCCAAAATGTATGCTGAGCTCAAGACTGTTTTAAAAAGAAAAGGGAGACCAATTCCAGAAAATGATATTTGGATTGCTTCTAATGCTCTGCAGCATCAACTAATCATTTCCACTCAGGATGAACATTTCTTGGAGATAGAATCCTTAAGAATTGAAAAATGGTAGAGAACAGATAAAGCCCAAATTGTCTTTCTCGCCTATCTTTATAATAAAATCCTCTGGATGATAAAATAATAAATGATGAAAAAATTTTCTCTCCATTTCCCCTTTCGGACCAAAAGGGATCAGGGGATTGATTTGAAGATGGAATTTTACATCTTATGAGACACCTAACATGGGGAAAGACGAGTAGTGAAGAGAATAAAAAAGCATATAGAGATATTGAGCAGAAATAAGAAAGCAGCCCTTTTTACAGAAGTTTTCATGATGGATGAAACTGGCTTGATAGAAAGAATTAAAAAGACGCGAAATCACTGGGAAAGGAATTAAAAGATTATAAACCATATCTTGAATATTGCATAAAAAATAAGATAGGTATCTTTCCCTTGACCTCAAGGAATGATAAATTAGGATTCGTTTACTGGAGGGTGCCAGAAGAGGATATGGATAAAAGGTTATTATCCAATTTCTGTCGTCTTTTCAGGGAATTGGAAGGAAAGTATGATGTATATATCATAGACATTAGGGCAGCCCCCGTAGGGGCATTTGAAGAGCAGTTTAAAACCAAATTTGGGATAAGCGATTTCGAGATAAAAAGTTTCATTATCCAAAGGGATTAGATAATCTCTTGAAAGAATGTCCTGTTTAAACTAAATGTAAAGTGCGCCTTTCAAAATCTCTTAAAATGCAGTTGAGTACTTTTGTAGAGCACTAAGACTTTAGAACTCTTGAATTATTTATAGATGTCTTTTCTATGGGCGATATGCAAGACTATAATTTTCTTTTCTTCCATGTCAACCGCATATATGATTCTGTAATCTCCAAATCTATAGCGAAATAAACCTTTAAAGACCCCTTTTAGCGGTTTAACAAGAGTCATTGGATTCTGAGTAAGATAATTTTTTACTCTCTCAACAATTTTAGTAATAATTTGCTTATCAAGAGATTTAAGGTCAGTCAGTGCTTCTTCATGCCATATGACACTATAAGCCAAGCTCTTGCTCCAGCTCTTCGGTTGTTAAATATCGGGCATTCTTATCATTCAATCTTTCCAGAGCCTTATACGCATCTTCAAAATCATCGAGAGACTCCTCTATCATCTCTTTAATAAATGAACTTTTTGTTCTCTTAGTTTTTTTTGCGAGCTTATTCAATCTTTTGAATATTTCGTCTGATAAGCGAATTGTTAAAACTCCCATAGCTTTTCACCTTTGTATTACATATAATACAAAATTTTAAAAATGTCAATACAGCTAAATTTTATATACACAAATTTGACTCTCTCTTTTCAAATATGTCCTTAAATCAGGAGAAGATACCACTTCTCTTCCGATGATGGAGGAGGATATCCAAACAGTACTTCGCAAAGGCTGGACAGAGATGATTAAAAAAGTCTATGAGGTAGACCCCCTTGTATGCCCCAAATATCAGGGTGAAATGAAGATCATTTCTTTTATCGCAGATTACTCTGTGGTAGACAAGATAATCAATCACCTTAAGTTGAGCTTTATTGCTGAAAGACCTCCGCCTCATCTCTCACAGCAACTATCTATTTCAGCTTCACCCTGGTAGATATTAGACTTTCATTGCTATATTGAGCTATGCGCTTTAGAATTTATTTTTTTTATAGTTTGTTCTATTTTCTGACATTATCTAACAGGTTCATAATCAGCATTCTCTCATTTAATATCGGAGATAGTCTATCTCATTTTGTTCACTTTTAGAAGTTTTCCTTTCTCTTTTTCTATCTTCTTCTCTTTTTCCCAAAATTTGATATTTACTTTTTACCATGATATAAATTATGAGGATGTTAGGAAGTAAAATTTGGACAAAAAATGCAGAAAATTGATGTTACCCAAAAAAGGAAATTCCTATCGATAATTTTTTCTTGATTTTTTATGGAAATGTATTACCCTATTAGAGGACTGAAAAAAAATTTTATTTTTGAAATAAAGAAAAACTAAAAATTGGGGGGTAGGCGATGAAAATAAAAATATTTTTAATGATTCTAATAATCTTTCTTTTTTCATTTCAGGTCCAAACTCTCTCTCAAGAAAAGCAGATTGACCAGGCGACACAAATTTTCAATAATTTTAACAAATCTGTAGTATCTATAATTATTTATGATGGAAAAAAACAAGTCCTAAGACAGGGAAGCGGTTTCATACTTTCTGAAGAGGGAATTGTTGCTTCAAATTATCATATACTCTGCGGAGCAAAAACATCAGAGGTTAAAGTTCCAGAGGAGAAACCCCAACCCATATCTGAAATTATAAATCTTGATAGAAACCTTGACCTTGCGCTGATTAAATTTCGAGGTAAAAAGCTCCAGCCTATAAAAATAGGAGACCCGAATAAAATGAAAGTAGGAGATAAGATATATCTAATCGGACTTTACGAAAGAGGAAACAATAAGATAACCGAGGGCATAATCAACAGCATCGTTGAGATAAAAAACAACAACAAATTGTGGAAAATAACTCCGACAGTAACTCCAACGAGCAGTGGCGGAGCAGTGTTCAATCAGGATGGAGAAGTTGTGGGTATTTCAACATATCTTATCGAGGGAACTGAAAATTTAAACTTCGCTGTTCCCATAAACCATATCCAGAATATGTTGAATATAGCCCCAAAAGAAAGATTAACGTACCCTGAGGAAGATTTTAGTAAAATCTATGAAGGTAAATATCTAAAAGCGATTGCTTATCTTTCAAACAGCAGATATGAAGACTCCTTGAGGTATTTTCAGGAAATGGTAAAGGAAAACCCTAAAGACCCTGAACTCTTATGTAATATAGGGAATATCTGTGATAAAACTGGAAAAACGGACATGGCGATTGAAAGCTTTAATCAGGCTATAAAAATAGACCCGAACTATTTTCTTGCGTATTTATCCCTGGGTCAAATCTATGACAAAATGCTTCAAAGTGAAAAGGCAATACAATCTTATGAAAAAGCTCTTTCGATTAAACCTGACTTTGCAGAAGCCTATTACAACCTTGGCCTTGATTATGAAAAGCTCTCCCAGTTTGATAAAGCAATCCAATCCTATAAGGAATCGATAAATAGGGATTTGGCTTTTACATTGAGAGGGAATTTAAGACTTACAACTATTTACCATAACCTCGGTCAGTATGAAAATGCAATCCAGTCTGCAAAAGAAGTTTTAAAAATAAACCCTGATGATTTTGAAGCCCATTACTTATCAGGTCTTTCCTATGAGAAACTCTCTAAATTCGATGATGCCATCAAGGAATACAATGAGCTTCTAAGACTTCGTCCGGAAAAGGCGGAAGATTATTATAACCTTATGGTTAGAGTCTACAATACCTCAGAGCAGTTCGAAAAATCGATAGAAGTTCTCAACAAAATTATCTCCAAAAACCCTTCAGATTCTGAGGCATATTTAAATTTGGGTATTGCAAATTTAAGACTTGAAAGATATCAAGATGCAATTACTGCATTCAATAAATCAATAACAATAAACCCCGATAACTATGTCAGCTTTTACAATTTAGGAATGACTTATTTGAAATTAGGAGAGATTACAAAAGCTATTGAATCTTTAGAGAAATCAGTTCAATTAAACCCTGGAGATACCAACGCCTATTACAATTTAGGGATTACCTATTTCAATTTTGGAAGGTACAATGAGGCTATAGAAAGCTTCAGAAAGTTTATTAAGGATAACCCCGGAAATTCACTTGCCTATTACAATTTAGGAATTGCGTATTTAAAAATCGGTCAGAACAAAAGTGCTGTAGAAGCTCTTGAAAATGCAGCAAGGCTAAACCCAAATGATGTAAACATAAGCTATAACTTAGGAATTGCAAATTTCCAGATGGGAAGATTTGCCCAGGCTATAGAGGCTTTCAAACAGTTTGTAAAAATGAACCCGAATAATTCCAACGCCCATTACAATTTAGGAATTGCGTATTTAAAGAATAGCGATTATAATCAAGCAGCTGAAGAATTAAAGCGAGCAATAAAGTTAGACCCTAATTCAGCCCTTGCCCATTATAACCTTGGAATAACCTATTTACTCCTTCAGGATAGATTTAAAGCCCTTGAAGAACACAAAATCTTGAAAACTCTCGACTCAGAACTTGCTGATAAACTCTATAAATTAATCTATAAATAAGACTGCAGAGGTAGAAGTTAAATATTAATATAAAAGGTCAGGAATGATAAAAAAATCTTTCTTTTCATACTAATCTTTCTTTTGCAATCAAATCTTCATTATTTGAATTCAAAATCCATATAGGAAAGAAAAGAACAGGAAACGCTTAAATATGAGGTTACTGTAACTTTAAAATTGGTTCAGGTGTATATGACTGATAATAAAGGGAATCCGGTAACAGATTTAACTCAATCTGACTTTGACCTCCATGATAATGGCAAGCCCAAAGCAATCGCTTATTTTGAAAAACACATCCTATCTCTGCCAGAAAAAAAGAGCTCAAGTAACTCGAACTTTAAAAATAAGATAATGCTTGACACCAAGATAAAAAATATCTAAAATCTTGCGAAGGAGGTGAAAATGCGAAAATTTTATTTTATTACTCTAATTTTTGCTCTTTTAATATTTCTTTATGTTCCATCCTTTTCCCAGGTAAGCACTGTTTCTATCGAAGGAAAGGTGGTTGATAAGGAGGGACTCCCTGTACCTGGCGCTGAAGTAAGTGCAAAAAATGTGGAAACTGGATTGGCTTGGGTCACAGTCACTTCAGACTCTGGTCTTTACTATATCTTTTCTGTTCCTCCCGGTAAATATGAGGTTAAGATTCAACATCCTGCCTATGGTCCCCAGATCAAGACTATGGAGCTTCTCGTTGGACAGAAAGCCACTGTGAATTTCACCCTTGCCCTAAAAGAGCTTCAGGAAGAGGTGGTTGTTACTGCAGAGGCACCAGTTGCAGAGCTAAAGAAATCTGAGCTTTCCATACCCATCAGACCAGAACAAGTTACCTATTTACCCCTAAATACAAGAAATTTCCTTGAAATTGCCACCCTCGCACCAGGAATTAAGCCCTATGGTGCAACAATTGCCAGCGGAGCTACTTTACCCACCAATATGGGTTTTTACATCGATGGTGCTGAATTTAAGAATGAAATAGTGGAAGGCGGACTAGCAGGACAATTTGTTAGCGCGGGGAATGCCTTTCCTCAGGATGCATTAAGGGAATTCCGAGTCATCACCCAGCTTTACAAGGCCGAATTTGCCAAAGCATCAGGAGGGGTTATCACTGCTGCTTCCAAGACAGGAACCAATGAATTTCATGGAACTGCCTTTCTGACCTATCGAGACAAGGATCTCAATGCCCTTGGTTACTTCGAAAAGACCAAACCTCCTTACAAGCGTCGTCAGCCAGGAGTAAGCCTTGGGGGTCCAATTATTAAGGACAGATTCCATTTCTTCCTTACCTATGAAGGGACATTTACAGAATCCTTTTCTACAGTGGTTCCTGGAAACCCAATTTTCTCTCAGTATGCTCAAACATTTAAAAGACCATTTGATGGTCATCTGGGATTCCTTCGTCTAACATGTCAGCCTTCATCCAATAACTATCTTGATCTTTCATTGAGTGCAAGATATGATTCTCAGCTTATCGGGGGAGGTGGAATATTCGATTATAACTTCGCAAGATATTTCGATAACTATGTTTACACAGGCATCTTAAGACATCAGTATATAATCTCTCCTTCCATGATGAACGATATTAGATTCAGCTTCCAGAGATATAACTGGATTATAGATCCTGTTTCTCTAACTTATGCAAAGAGATACCCAAGCATGATCATTGGTGGACATTCCCACTCTCCTCAAAACTGGTACCAGGATAGATATGCCCTCTACGATGATATTAGCTATGCTTACAGCTCCCATCTATTCAAAGCAGGCTTCTTTATATCCAGGTTAAATTATCAGGCTGAACAGAAGCTCTTTCTAAATCCTCAATTCTATTTCAGGAAGGATACAGATACAATGCCATATTTGGGAATTGTCGGTGAAGGGATTCCCTACCTCAGGTCAAGCAACACCCAGCTTGGTATTTTTGTTCAGGACGACTGGACAGTTAATCCCTCTCTAACCCTCAACCTTGGTATCCGATGGGATTATGAGTCCAACATGATAAACAATAATTTTGTCACCCCTGAGGATATAAAAGGGGATCTTTCTCATTTCTTTGAATCAAAATACTTCTCCGACGGGACGAACAGGAAGCCCTATCTTTATTCCTTCGCTCCAAGATTCGGTTTCAGCTATGATATGACTAAGAAAGAGACCACATTCCTTACCGGTGGCTTTGGAATAGCCTATGACAGACATGTATGGAATGTTGCATCAGATGAGAGCCTCCGATTGACATGGAAAGTCTATTACATCTACTTCTCTCCCGATGGTGCTCCTGGAACAGTTAAATGGGATGAAAAGTATTATAATCGTAGTGAAGTCCTCAAATTAATAGCCCTTGGCGTGGTTCCTCCTCCAGAGATATTCCTAATCTCAGATGATATTAAACCTCCCATGACCCTTCAATTCAGTCTCGGCATAAGGCATAGGCTAAAGGATATTACCTTTGGTCTAAGCTATGTTGGGGTTAGAGGGTACAATGAGATACAAACCTATGATGCCAATTATGTAGATGCTACTACAAAGAAAAGGGTATTAACCACAAAGTATGGAAGGATAAATGTATGGACAGATGAAGCGAATTCCTGGTTTAATTCCTTCTATTTAACCATTGATAAACCCTACAAACAGGGTTCATGGGGTTTTCAGGTTGCCTATACCCTTGGCTGGGCTGATTCTGAATGGGACAACACCATTTACTACGGATACCTCTATTACACAAATCCCCAGTTCCTAAAGAAGGCTCCCTCTAACATAGACGAAAGACACAGGGTCTCCATAAGCGGAATTGTGGATCTGCCCTTAGGATTCCAGCTCAGTAGTTGGGGGACCTTTTCCACAGGAAGACCCTATCTTGTCTATACTGGAAAAGATGACAACAAGGATTCGGTGTTGACCAACGATTATCCACCAGAAGGAAGAAATGCAAAAAGAGCGCCTTCAACAAAGATTTTAAATCTTAGATTATCTAAGAACTTTACCTTTAAAGGATATTCCCTGATGGCCTTCGTGGACGCATTTAATGTGTTCAACTGGAAGAATTTCGGTGGCTATGTTGGTAACATGCTGTCTCCGAAGTTTGGGGTTGGTACCACTGCTGGAGCTCCTCGACAGATTCAGCTTGGACTAAGGACAAGTTTCTAAGTCTTAATGTGAACGGTCTTACTCATTTTAAATTCTAAAATTTATAGTTAACTCAGACTACTTAAAAAGAATAATTTCCCTAATAAGAAGACCATAGCGTGCTGTTCCATATATAATTTTACAAACAAGCAATTTCTCATAAAGCACATTGAAGGGGTATGGGGAAGGTATTTTCCCAGAGGGAAAGTGTTGTGTCACAAAAGAATAAAGAAAGATATTTAAGTGACACGACCATAGAATTGACTTTAGAAAGAGGATAGGATATAAATTTAAGTTAGGCCCGTTAGCTCAGAGGGAGAGCACCTGCCTTTTAAGCACAAAAAGCAATCCTAACCAAACCCCTTAAAATCAAAGAAAAGCCAGTATTGACGGGATTTCTCTATACTTTTATAAGTTCCTATAAATTCCTTAAAATACCTATAATTTCCTATAAATTAGACACAAATAGACACAGTCAGAAGTGTCTCAAAAAACCTCTAATTGATTTATTGAGATGAGCAGATGCTGAACTGATAAGGCTTATATTTCAAATTAGCATCGGACTAAAAGTGCAATAAATAGCTTAATTTTTGTAAAATAATGCTTGATTTTCACTAATATTTATGATAATATAAATTTTGAAGGAGGGTAAAATGAATATTTTAGGGGAATTAAGAGAAGACATGGATGAAAAATTTTCTGAAGGGGTTTACGAAAATAAGAAAGTAAAACAAGCAGATGATAAACTCAAGGATTGGTTTGAGAAGATGGAGAAAACCGGGAAGCTATCGACAATAGAAGAATCAGATGAGATATTCAATTTAATCGGAGAATTAACAGTAGCCATTGAGGAAGCTTCAGCTGAATGGGGATTTAAGGTTGGAATTGAAAAAGGATTATCTAAATTACTTCTTTCTTTTATGAGATAAGGATTTATTATAATTAAAATAAAGGACTCAAAATGTTAAAAATTGCAGGAATAAAACTCTATTCCCTGGAAGAGGTCTCGAAACAGTTAGGAATTACTTTAAGAGCAGTAAGAAATTATGTTTATAGTGGAAAGATAAGATTTCAAAAAATAGGTGGTAAGGTTTACATCTCCGAAGAATCATTAAAGGAATTTTTACAAGGCTCTTTCTTTGAAAAGAAAAGGAAAGAAAGGCGTAAGAAGAAATGAGCATAATTCAAATTAAATTCGGCGATTTATCCTCTCTTTCCCTTGAAGAAATCCTCAATAGAATGGATTTGAGAGAATCAACTAAAGAGACTTATTCAAAAGCTCTAAAGGTATTCTCTAATTGGCTATATGAGAATCAAATCGATAAGCCTGGAAAAGAAGATATTATTTCTTTTAAGAATCACCTAAAAGAGAAAAAACTATCTGCCTTTACAATCTCCAGTTATTTAACAGCTTTAAGAAGGCTTTTTACTTTTTTAGAATCTCAAAGGCTTTACCCTGATATAACCAAGGGAATTAAAGGAGTGAAAAAGCCTAAAGGTTATTTTAAATCTCCACTAATACAGTCTCAGATAGTCAAGCTTCTTTCCTCAGTTGATAAGTCTACAATCATAGGTAAAAGAGATTTTGCCATTATTAACCTAATGCTTAGGACTGGATTAAGAACTTGCGAAGTATCCAGAGCTAATATTGAGGATATTATCTTCGATTCAGGAGAATGGATTTTAAAAGTGCAAGGTAAAGGCTCAGACTCTAAAGATGACTTTGTTATCTTGGTTGAAGAATCTTATAAGCCTATTATGGAGTATCTTAATATGAGAAAGAATTATAAACCTTCTGACTCCCTTTTTATTTCTCATTCAGACAGAAGCTTAGGAAAAAGATTGACAATCTCCGGGATAAGAAAAATAATATTTAACAGATTGAAAGAGGCTGGAATAAAAACAAATAAAATATCTGCTTACAGTTTCAGGCATTCCTCAGCAACCTTGGCCTTGATGAATGGGGCGGATATTGTGCAGGTTAAAGACATGCTGAGACATCAGAATATAAATACCACGCTTATATATGCTCATAACCTAAAGAGGATATCTCAGGGGGCAGAGAAATTTGTCAGGTGGTAGATAATTTGATTAAACAATTTACAATTGACAAAAAAGATTTCTAAAATTAAAATCAATAAAGAAAATAAAATGAAAAAGATAACCTTAATCCCAATTTGTGTTTTGTTTCTTTGTCCCGCCTGTAGTGAACTCTTGGAGCGGGAGGGAGCTTTAATACAACCAATACCCCAAAAAATAGATATCCCAGCACCTGAAATAGAAGTTTATAGTGATGAAGAGCTTATGTCGGAATGTCAATTTTTTACAGTTTTTCCGCATAACAAGGGAATAAGCAGGGACTATTTTATTGAAAAAGAATTATTAGAAGAAGTTAAAACCATTTTAGTAAATCACGATTATACATATACAAAGTCTATCCCTTCAGCAGATTTCATTGCAGGTATATATTTTTCAGTTGCCACCTCAGATGTATATATTCCCCCTTCTACAACTTGGCTTCCAGATTTTACCCCAAGTAAAAAAATAACCATTAAAGACGAGTTTGGTTGGAAAGTTGGTTCTCTAAATCTTCCAAGTGAGTTAAAGCTTGTCCCTGTATATCGACCAGGCTATTATAAAGCCTATGTATTTCCTATGGTTACAATTTATTTTGCCGGTCGTTTCTATCTCACGGAAGAGGGGGAATTACTCACTTACAAGGATTACACCATTTATTTAAAAGAAACAAATAGAGGGAAAAATATTAAAACATATGATGATCTTCGAGTTTTTATTAAAAATTATTATGATTCTCGGCTCGTAGTAAAGCCATTGTTAGTAGCAAGTGCAGTAGGATCGTTTGATACTGGTATTCCATTTGATACTATTCTCCTATTAAAGCAATTCATCAACCATATAGATTATAGACTGCCATCTTGCGAAAGAAAAAAATAAGATATATTTTAAAAAGCAATGCTAAACTGTGAAATTGACAAATATTCTTTAATCTGGTAATATTTTATAGAACACGGAAGATAAGTATCCGTGTGGGTGATGCAAAATAAAAAGATATTTAGGGAGGTATTAAAATGGAACCTGAAACTACTGAAGCTTTAATAAAGTCAGCCTCATCATTACTTGCTGGTTTATTTGGCTCTATAGAAGCGAAAAAACAAAGAAAATGGGAAGAAGCACAAAGAAGAAAATATATTTATAGAAGTCCATTTATAGAGAAATTAGACCCAATTATGATGCAGGCTTTATTACAACAATACAAAAGAATGGGAAATTGGGGTTATCCCGAAGGAATGACTATGGATTTTTCTTTTCTGGATAATTTACTCAAAGAATTGCAGGAGAAAAATATAACACCTATTTATAGTGCTCAGAGACCAACTACTCAATTCTTTCCACGGTCTGCTTTAAAAGATTATTATAGATTCTCTTTATTCCCTCTTAGAGGTTTAGGTTTATTTGGGAGATAAAAAAGCTTAAAAATTATATAGAATTGACCTACAAAATCGAGGTAATTTTTTAATCTAATATAATATCTAAAAACATTAGAAAACCTTTATTGTAAGAAGATATATAAGTATTATATGATAATACCATGTGACACTATGTATAATTTAATATTAGGTGGAGTAAAAAGCTATTCGGATATATTACGTTTTTTGACTATGTCGATATATTACAATTTTTAAAATCCTAATTCATTCCTACCTGATTGAGATTTTTTTAAATTGTGTTCCCATAAAGAGTGGATTGCGTGAACACTAAATTATTGATTTTAATAGATTTCCTTTTAAGGATATTCTTTCAAGAAATTAAAAGAGATTAGCTGAAAGGATAGGATATGGTAGGATAGATTAGCCTTCAGCCGAGACCTGGTTAGGGGGGGGTAGCCTTCCCTGCGAAATTCAATATCCTAACATTTGCCGTTATATAAGAAAAATCAGGTCTTTATTAAGAGATTTTAAAGAAAAGGGGGAAGTTTATAATTTGATTGATTGTAATTTATCAATTCCTTTTTCTTTAATAAAAACATTGTATCGAGCTAATAATTCAACATAAAATTGCTTCAATAACTCTCCTTTTGTTTCGAGTAAAAGAAGCCAATTATAGAACTCTAAGAGGTCTTTCTTTGATATGTGGAATTTCCTCTGTATTTCCCTTGAATAAGACTTTAATGGAATATTTTTTTTGATCAAATATTTTAAAATAGAGATAAGAAGTAGAAACTTTTTCGTAATACTTTCAAAATGCCTTTTAGGGACAAAAATCCCTTCAGGAATATCAAGTTTATTTTTTTTATTTACTAACCATCGAGCAAAAAATCTCATCTCTTTAACACATTTCCACAAAAAAAGAATTTTAATGCGATGAATGAAGAAATATTTTCTTTTAAGAGATTTTTTCGTTTTATAACAAAGTGATGAAAGTTCCAATGAGTCACCCCTGATAGGAAGCAATCTTTTTATAAAACTATATCCTCGCTTGAAATCAAAAACTTCTTTACCGCCTTTATCTTTTCTAAAATTTTGCATAAGGATTAGAAATTCAACATTTACATCAGCATCAACTTTTCTAATCATTTCTGTCTGTCACCAAAAATGAGCTATATTGAAAGCAATCACAATAGTTTATTCTAATGTATGAAGCCGAAAAAATCAAGGCTTCAGGAGGCAAAATGCATAGAAACAATTTAAGAAAATTAAGGAAAGAGAGAGGATGGGCTATGGGTCGCCTCTCTGCTGAGTCTGGGGTTTCTTTGTGTTGGGTTGATATGATTGAACTTGGCTATATTAATCCGGGGATGGAAGTCAGGGAGAAGCTGGCAAGGGCATTAAAGGTGCAAGTTGATGAGGTTTTTCCAGTTGAATCAAATAGGTGAGGTTAACTCATGGCTATTGACATTGAAAAAATTTCTTTAAGTGAAAATGAAAAATAAAAATTATTGCACAACAGACTTATATCTTGGGGCATTCCTTAAAGCAAGGGGAGTGAAGCTTTTGAATTCCAGACATGAAAATGGAAAAGTGTTTTTCGTCTTTCAGGATGATGGGGAATGCGAGAAATTAATCCAAGATTTTCTAAATAATCAAGAGGTTAAAATCGGAGATTATCTTCAGGCTTTGGATAATCTGAAGAAGTTAATATTTCGAAATTTTTAGGAGATGATTGTATGAATATTGAAAAAGTAAAAACAGTCAATCTGGAGGACTTCCTTAATAAATATTGTAGAACTTCCTTTAACAAAAGTAATTTAGCAAAAAAGAACAGAAAATTAAAACCCCATAGGAAAAAGTCTGATTTCATTCCCATCGGAGAAGTTATTAATTCCTTAATTGAAGACTTAGAAAAAAGGAGGGAAAGCAATGGCAAATCCACAAGTTGAAAATGGCTACACAAAGATAGCTAATGAAATTGTAGAGGCACTGGCAAAAGCAATGCCGGGATTTACTGAAGGGCAAATTATATGGGCAATTCTCCGTAAAACATATGGTTGGAATAAAAGAGAAGACAAAATTAGTATTTCTCAATTACAAAAAATGACAGGGAAAAGCAGAAGGATGATAATTTATGCTCTCCAGAATCTCGAGGCCAAAAGAATGATTATTATATATCGAAAAAGAAATAGAAATTCTAACGAAATAAGCACCATTAAATTTAATAAGGATTATGACCAATGGGTAGTGCAAGAAAAAACACCTCAATATACGAAAATCCTTGAAAATAGAAGGAATTATTATGCTACCAAGAAGAAAATGGGTAGTGCAAGAAAAATAGGGGTAGTGCAAGAACTTGAAAAAGATATACAAATTCTTGCACCCACAAAAGAAACTATTACAAAAGAAAATATATATAGTCCGAATTCTCAAAAAGAAGAAAAAACTTCCCCTATACAAGATATCTTCTCTTATTGGAACTCTAAGGGAATAATCAAACACCGAGAGTTAACAGCTAACCTTCAGAGTGTAATTAATGCTCGGCTTAAAAAATACTCTCCCGAAGAGATAAAAGAAGCAATTGACAATTACTATACCATCCTAACTGATGATAAGTATTTCTGGACTTACAAATGGACTTTAAAGGAGTTTCTTCAGAGAGGGCTTGAGAAATTCTTAACAGAAAATAAACCATTTGAAAACTATTCAAAATCAGAAACTGGAAACAAGAAACCATCGGCTTATGATTTAACAATGGAAGAACTAAAAAAAGCGGGGTTAAGATGATTTCATTAGAGCAAGCAATAATCGGAACAATGCTAAATGACGATTCTTTATTCAGAGAGGATATCCCAGAAGAGCTTTTTTCTGAACCAGCTAAGCTTATATACAGGGAGATGAAAAAACTCCACAAAGAAGAAGGAAAAACATTCAGCTTGCTGCAAATAATAGAGAACCTGAAAGATGAGATTCCAATAGAATATTTTAATTCTATCTTGAAGAATACCAGCTATATAAACTTTTCAAATGCTGAGAGTGAATTAAAAAGTTTTATAAGGGAACTTCAGGAAACAAAAGTCAAAGAATCTGTTTTTAAAGAGTTGAAAGCATTATCGGAAGAACCAAAATTTGATTTAGAAAGATTCAAAAAGATTCTAACTAAAGCTGATATTCCAGAAACAGAAACAGAGGATTCCTCTATAGAGTTTTGTCTAAAAGAATTTATTGGCCTTACAACATCAAAAAGCCCAGGAATAACTTTGGGATTACCAACAATAGATAGAGCAACAAGAGGATTTAGGTTTGGCGAAATCCTTCTTATCATGGCAAGAACTACAGTAGGAAAAACATTCTTAGCTTTAAACATCCTCAAGAACATAGTTTCAACTCATACCGAAAAAATAGGATTCTTCTCACTGGAAATGCCTAAAGAATCTATCACAGAAAGGCTCTGGCAGATATATTTTAACCTCAATGCTGAGCAAGTTTTAGCGGTTTCTTCAAATTTAGAATATCAGGAAGAATTTTTAAATACTTTCAAAAATGTAGAGATTTTCTCAAACATATACTCAATTGAAGAAATCAGAAGGATAATCAAAAACAAAAACTTAAGGATAATTTTCATCGATTTCCTTGACCTCATCAAAACGGAATTCTTTAGCTCTTTGTATTTGAAAACAACAAGTCTTATAACCGACATCAAGAAATTAGCTAAAGAGGAAAATGTTTTGATTATCTTAGTTCATCAATTATCGAGAGAGGCTGAAGACGGCAGTATTCCGGTGAGGTTAAACATGGCTCGAGACTCCGGAGCAGTTGAGGAGAAATCGGACTTTGTTATAGGCCTCTGGAGACCAGAGATTGATGAAGAAAGCGGAGAGAAATTTAAAAATAAGATGATTGTAAAACTTCTCAAAAACAAAAGAGGAGATACCAAGCTTATGGAATGTCATTTTGATAAACAAACAGGGAGAATTTTGGAGATAACAAATGAGTATTGAGAAAGACCTGGATTTAATAAGTTTGCTGAATATCTATCTTAATTTTGCTACATCAAGAATAAGAAAAGAAAAAGATTCAAACGAAAGAAAAAAACTCTTTGAAGAGTTAGAAATAAGGTTGAAAGAGATAAACGATTATATTGGAAATGAATTAAAAAGAATAAACAGAGAAGCTAAAAAGAGAGAATCAATCGGAGTAATCAGAAATGAGAAAGCTTTGTAAGAACTGCGGTAAAGTAATTGAAAAGGGACTTTCAGGAAAAGAAAATTTTTGTTCAGAGGATTGTAGAAAAAATTATAAGCATGACTATCAGAAAAAATGGATAAAAAATAAGAGAGGAAAACAGGCCAAAAATAGGCCTGATTTAGCGTCGATATACCGAAAAGTCCAAAAACACAGAAAATCCAATACAGATAAGGATTTATCTTATCGACAGGAATCAAGCAGGGATATAATATCGAATTTTGGCAATTTTGAAAATGTCGATAGCTATGATTCAATACTGGCAAGGCTTCCCGAAGGCAAAAAATTGAGGTCTGAGACTTTTTTTGACTCCTTAAAAATAAAAAAAAGATTTTCAACAGAAATCAAAGGGATTGAGATATTTTGTGATAAAGCCTCCGAAAGTGTCTATCCTATCACTCTTCGAAAGGGAAACATTGTTATGACAATAGGGTTTCTAAAGACAAAAGAACAGGCAAAACTTATCGTGGAAACTTTGGTTAATAGTTTAGAATACATGAAAAATATCTGGAGAGAGGGAAAGGAAAATTATGAATTACGATAGAGATTACGATAGAGCTTTTGATTCCTTAAAGCACTTATTCGAAGAATTTATTCAGAAGAGATTTGATGAGAAGCAAAACGAAGCTTACTTAGATGTTTATAAAGTTCCCATTAAAGAATCTTCACTAAATCCCCTTGATTTACTGGAAAAGGCAATTGCCTCTTGTGGGGGTTTAAGAAAATTAGCAAGAGAGATTGAATATTCTCCTTCTTACCTCTCTCAGTGTTTACACGGTAAAAAGCCTTTATCTAAAAGGATAGTGAACGCAATCAAAGATAAATTAAAAAATAAAGGAAACAGTATTTTAGAAAAAGTAAACAAAGAGCCTGAAAAAGTGTTTACCTATACCACTGAAAAAGACTTAGTCAGAGAAAAAATAAGGGAATTGAAAGCAAGTTATCTTAATAAAATAGTTAAATCAAGGATTGGCAAAGACTATATTAGAGCCAATGATTTGAGGAAAGAGTTAGAAGAACTTGGTATTTTGATATGGGAGCAGGAAATATTTGAGAAGATTAGGGAGATATTAGGTGAATAAAGAGATTCTTACCCTGGAAGAGACAGCCGAATATTTGAGCCTATCACTTTCTACTGTAAAGAAATGGGCGTGGAAAAGGTCTATCCCTGTTTGTAAATTAGGAGAAGGAAGAAAAGCACCTCTAAGGGTCAGGAAAAAGGCTTTGGATGAATGGTTGGAGAAAAGGACTCAGTATAATTTGGAGATAGATTCAATTCCAGAGAAAACAAAAAAGGCAAAAAAATTAACCAAGAACGAGGATTTGGATGAATTCTTCGAAAGAATCAAAAATAACTAAAGCTATGATTTTTCAAGATTCAGGGTTAATGATTTATATAGGGTTTCTCCTAAATCTCCTCTCTAATCGCATTGTAGTTGATATTTTTGAGGAAATTTGATATGAATCTCACCGATGAGTCAGAGAAAATGGGTAAAAGGAGAACAAGACGTCCCTACGGGACTGGCTCAATTTTTTTAAGGGGCAAAAAGTTTTGGATTGCTTATTATTTCAATGGAAGGCGGGTGAGAGAGGGTGGATTTGAATCAAAATCAGATGCAGAGAAGGTCATGAAGATGAGACAAGGAGACATCTATCAGCAAAGATACAAATTGCCAAGACAGGTTAAAATCTCCTTTATGGAAATGGTAGAGAAATATTTTGAATGGGCTAAGATTAACAGAAAAAGTTGGCCTAACGATATCCATTTAGCTAAACATCTAAGCGGTTATTTTTCTGGATTTAAATTATCTCAAATAACAAACTTTTTAGTAGAACAATACAAAATAGAAAGGAAAAAGGAAATTAAGATTTCGCCAGTAAAAAAGATTAAAAAAACTCCTTCTAACGCAACAATAAATCGAGAATTGGCCTTATTGAAGCGAATGTTTAACCTTGCTATTAAATGGGAATTAGCTGATTCAAATCCAGTAAAAGGGATTAGGTTTCTGAAAGAAGAACCGAGAGAGAAAATCTTAACTCCAGAGGAAATCAAAAAATTACTCCAGGAATCAAACGGCCATCTTAAACCGATTATTATTACTGCACTAAATACAGGAATGAGACTAAGGGAGATTCTTTATCTTAGGTGGGGACAGGTGAATTTCCAGGAAGGATTTATCCATATCACTCACTCAAAAAACGGTAAGATAAGAAGAATTCCAATGAATTCCATGTTATTAGAAACTTTAAAGAACATTAGAAGAATCAATGAGTATGTATTTATCGATGAAAGAAACGGTAAGCCGATGCACTCAATAAGAAGGTCGTTTGAAAATGCATGCAGAAGAGCTAAAATAATAGGATTTCGATTTCACGATTTGAGGCATACTTTTTCTACCTACACTATTCAAAGAAATTGTGATATAATATCTCTTAAGGAAATATTAGGACATGCAGATATAAGAATGACATCAAGATATAGCCATGCTACTATGGAAGGCTTAAGAAAAACAGTTAATTCAATTCTTCCTGTGATGAGTGAAGAGACTCAAGAAAAAATAGACGCAAATTATCCACAATTGGAAGTTTTGGAAAACATTGACTTTAGGAAATCCTTTATTAATAATAATTCGGCCCGTTAGCTCAGAGGGAGAGCACCTGCCTTTTAAGCAGGGAGTCGCTGGTTCGAGTCCAGCACGGGTCAAAAATGCCCCTATCGTCTAGTCTGGACTAGGACATCGCCCTTTCAAGGCGGCAACACCGGTTCAAATCCGGTTGGGGGCGCTCCAGCACACTATTAATTTTACTTTTAAATTGACATAGAAGTTTCATTCTGTTATCTTTGCCTATTGTATAAATGATTGATAAAAAAAGTTTTTTTAAAATAATCGAGCAGTTTGAGGATAAAAAAATTGTTGTGTGGGGTGATTTCATTCTTGACGAATTCATCTACACTCGAACATCGAGAGTTTCGAGGGAAGCTCCTGTTATCATACTAAAATTTGAAAAAAAGGAATTGGATCTCGGAGGAGCTGCTAATTCTATAAAAAATATACTGGAGTTAGGTGGAAACCCAATTCCGATTGGATTTATCGGTAAAGATTCTTCGGGAGAGAAACTAAAAGAGCTCTTTTCAAGAAAGAAAATAGAGACAAAGTATCTCATCGAAAAGAACGATTATAAAACACCAACGAAAACAAGAATTCTCGCAGGAGGAGAACATACCTATAAACAACAGGTTTTGCGCATCGATTATGAAGCCCAGTGGAATATGAATAAACACGATAAAGAATGTTTGATAAGAAATTTAAAATCAGCTTTAGTCAAAAGCGATGCTCTCATTATTTCTGATTATGACTACGGAAATATACCTAAATCTGTTTCTGATTTAATCATTAACCATGCAAAAAAAATGAAAATACCAGTATCCCTTGATTCAAGACACAGATTGCTTGATTTTTATGGGGTAACGGTAGCAACTCCGAATGAACCTGAGGTGGAAGAATGTTTAAAAGTGTTCATGGGTGAAAATGAAGATAAAATCATAAAGTCAGGAGAATTTATCATGAAAAAATTAGGTTCTCCTGCCCTTCTTATCACAAGGGGCTACAAAGGTATGATACTTTTCCAGAGAAATTCCAAACCTTTATCCATTCCAGTGTTCGGTTCGACTGACATTGTTGATGTTACAGGTGCAGGAGACACTGTCATAAGCACATTCACTCTCTCGCTTGTGTCTGGAGGAAATTTTTATCAATCAGCCATTTTATCAAATTTAGCCGGAGGGGTAGTTGTGATGAAGAAAGGAGCTGCCACATTAACCCGAAATGAATTAAAAGAAACTGTAAATAAGTATGTCAAAACTATTTCCTCTCGATAAGCTTAAAAAATTAATTCAGAATGAGAAATTAAAGGGAAAAAAAATTGTGTTGGCTAACGGCTGTTTTGATATAATCCATATCGGACACATAAGATATTTAAAAGAAGCAAAAGAAAAAGGTGACATTCTCGTAGTAGCAATTAATTCTGATAAATCCGTCAAAAAATTAAAGGGAAATATAAGGCCATTATTAAATGAGAAAGAAAGAGCTGAGATTTTATCCTCCTTTTATTTTGTAGATTATGTTACTGTATTTAATGAAAATAATGTGGGAAAAGTTCTTTTAGAATTAAAACCAGATATTCATTGTAAAGGAGGCGACTATACAGAGGAGACGGTTCCTGAGAAAGAAATCGTAAAAAGCTATGGAGGAAAAGTTATGATTGTTGGAGGTGATAAAATAAAATCATCTTCAGAAATTATCGGGAAGATAAAAAAATTATCTAATTAATATGGAATTTAAAAAAATATTGATAGTAAAATTAAGTTCGCTCGGCGATATAATTCATACCCTTCCATCTTTTTATCTTATAAGAAAAAAATTCCCTTCTTCCAGGATAGCATGGGTTACCGAAAAGAAGGGGAGCGAAATTTTAAGTATGGTAAAAAATCTCGATTCAATCATAATAGCCGACACATTAAACTGGAGAAAAAAACCATTTTCAAAAAATACATTAAAGGAAATTAGAAATTTTTTTAAGAAAATTAGAAATGGTTTTGACCTGGCAGTCGATTTTCAGGGGACGGTCAAGTCTTCGATAATCTCCTATCTTTCAGGAACAAAAATTAGAGTCGGATTTGGAAATAACAATCTAAAGGAGCCCATATCCTCTATTTTTTACAACAAAAAATTGAACACAATTTCCGAAAAAATCCATGTCATAGATAAAAACAAAAGACTTCTTTCCCTGATTGGAATAAATAACGAAAAAGTAGATAGCTTAGAAGATATTTTTGTTCAACAAGTTGAACCTTTTAATAAAAAGGATGCTTCTTATATAATCCTGAATGTAGGCGCAAATTGGGAAACAAAAAGATGGGCTCCTGAAAAATTCGGTTTACTCGGAAAAAGACTAAAAGAAAAAGGATTAAATCCAGTGATCCTCTGGGGAAATGAAATGGAAAGGAGATTGGCTAAGAGAGCATCTTCAATTGGAAACATCCCACTTGTTCCTTACATGCCTATCAAAAGGATAATAGATTATATAAGAAATGCAGATCTTGTAGTAAGTGGAGACACCCTTGCCCTTCACATCTCGTCTCTCTTTTCTGTTCCATCTGTGGGTATATATGGTCCTTCGGATCCAGAAAAAAATGGCCCGTTCCACAAAAATTCGTCTGTTATTTTTAAAAATATTCCATGCAGTTTCTGCTACAAGAAAAAATGCAAGAACCTCGAGTGTTTGAAAGAAATTCAAGTTGAGGAAGTAGAAAAAGAGGTTCTAAGAATTTTAAATGAAACAAAAAATTGAAAATTTTTTTATAGCGAATAGAATCTCATCTGGATTTGTAATTGTTCTTATAATTATTTTGATTTCAAAGCCAACTTTAACATCCCTTCTCATGGGAGCAATTATAGGTATATTAGGTCTATTAATAAGGGCCTGGTCATCGGGCCATTTAATAAAGGACAAATCATTAACAACATCCGGTCCTTACAGATTTACACGCCATCCTCTCTACTTTGGAAATCTTCTTTTAGGGATTGGATTTATAATTAGCTCCAATTCATTTTATGGACTAATTCTCTTCATCATATATTTTTTATTATTTTACATTCCAATCATTAAATTAGAAGAGAAAAAAATGGATAATTTTTTTTCTGATAAATTCGGGGAGTATAAAGACAAAGTTCCTGTAATCTTTCCAATATTTAAACCTTACAAAAATTCATCAAATAAAAAATTCTCCTGGTTTCTTTATTTTAAAAATAGAGAATGGAGAGCATCCATCGGGTTTATAACAATATGGTTGATTCTTATCATAAAATCATATCTTTAAAATTCTTTATAATTCTGTTCTTTACCGTCAGGGCTTTTTCTCAATTCCCTTTTCAACCAGGCGAAAAAATGAAATATGAAATTAGTTGGACTTTTTTAAAAGCTGGCATTGCAGAATTTTACATGGAAAAGGCTAAAAATCCAAATCCAGAAATGTTTCATATTGTTTTAAAAGCAAAAAGCATTGGAATTATATCAAGCTTTTTTTTCGTCGATGACCATATCGAATCCTTTGTGGATTTCCACTCTTTTTGTTCCCATAAAGCAATTAAACATCAGAGAGAGGGAAGATGGGTTTCTGATGAGATTTCAGAGTTTGACTATGATAATTCTAAGATTTATTTCAAACAGAATAAAATAACTAAAAGAGGATTGGAAAAAAATGACCTAACTTATGAGCTTGGGTTTCCCTGCATCCAGGATGTTCTTTCCTGTTTTTACTATTTCCGCATATTGCCTTTAAAAATCGACGCCTTTTATGAAATTCCTGTTTTCGATAGAAAGAGAAAAAGTATCGTAAAAGTCAGAGTTAAAGAAAAAGAATCAATAAAAACTCCTTTTGGCGAATTTGATTGTTTTGTTCTCGAAATTTTGTCTGGACTCAGAGGGTCCTTTCAGACAAGCAAAGGAAAACTCTTCATCTGGATAACAGAAGATGAAAAAAGAATCCCTGTAAGATTTAAAAGCAGTTTCACGATTGGCTACAGTGTTGCTGAACTGATTGAATATCAGGAAGGGAATAAAATTAATGAATGAGAATCTTCGCTTCTTTTCCTTTTGAAGCTATTCTATATTCATTCAATATAATTAAGGATACCGAAAAGAGCAAAACATAGGATATTCAAAAGCCCATAGTTTTTCTCAACAATAACATCATCGATAATGAACATTGTGATTAAGGGAAGAGGAAGCTCAAGAAGGGAGGTTGAGAACATCAATATGGCTGATTCAATTATTCTTGATGTGTAGGGTTTGAAATATTTTATAAACCTAAAGAGGTTGGAATCCTTGTTCATTTTTTTCTAAGTTCTTTTAAGAACTCCTTTGCCTCCCGTTCATTCTTAGTTCCATTCTTAATAGCGCTTTCGAAATGATATATGGCTTTTTCCTTATTTTCTAAACCCATATAAATTTTTCCAAGCTCATAGTGGATTTCAGCATCAGAAGGGATGACTTTTAATGCCTCTTCAAATTCTTTAATTGCTTTCTCTTTAAGCCCTTTATCTATATATAAGAATCCAAGGTATTTACGGGCATAGAAATATGGTTGCGTCTCCTTAACAAAAACGAGGATTTCCATCCTTTCGCCCTTTACCCTCTCTTCAGCCTCCTTTCCTTTGTTCTTAACTTTTCCATGTTCAGCTACAAATCTCCAATGCTTTTCTGCATTCTCTTTATCTTCCAAGGCATCATAGGCTGAACCAAGATTGTAATATCCAATAAGATAATCTCGATCTATTTCTATAGCTTTCCTATATTCTTGCACCGCCTCATAATATCTTTTCTGTTTATAGAGTATATTCCCAAGCTGATTATGAGCCCAATGGCCTACTAAAATAGATTAAAAAGTTCTCATCATTGCTTTCTACCTTTATTCAATTTCATATTATGCTTATTCAAAACCCTTCGCAGTACTGGTCACATCCACCTATCAGTCAATCACACAGAGTTGACTGCATAATAATTCACAATATGGGTTGCATACTACACCACACACTACAGAACAAACCTCAGGACAGTCGATCCAGCAGTAATCTGCACATCTTCCAGGGTCTCCTGGACAATTAGGAGTGACTCCTTCATTCCCCAAAATCATGTACTACATCTCTATCTCCTTTCTTTTTTATTTTTAAGAGGTTTTAATCCTCTTTTCAATCTGAGTTGATAATTTATTCTCAACATTTCTATTAAATAATACTTCCATGGTTAGTAATTCTTCTTTTTTGTTACTTTGTTTATTCTATTATTTTATCTTTGAAATCTTCAATTTCAAAATTTCAATAGCTTTTTCAATGTCTTCATCTTCATTATCTACTTGAATATCTGATGTAATACCTCGACCTTCAACACTTTCTCCATTCAATCGGATAAAATCTCCTGTTGAAAATCGAGCTAATATGCCTCCTGAAAGTTTTATAAATCCAGGAAGCCCCATTATCCCGGAAGTTTTCCTTCCAACTAATATAGCCCTTCCTGAATCTCTCATGGAAATTGTAAAAAGTTCACATGCACTTGCACACCAAAAATCAATTAAAATAACCACTGGCTTTTTATAAGTTTTTCCCCTTGGCTTAATAATATAATTAAATACATTTTTGAATCCTTCACTTGGAATATATTTTGGCATTTTATAAGCCGAAGTACCTATTTTAATCTTATATTCTATAAATCTTCCTACTATCCAATCTGAAATTTCTGAACTTCCTCCTGGATTACCTCTGACATCTATGATAAGACCTTTGCTTCTAAATAAATCTTTTAATGCCTCGTCAAATTCTTTAATAATATTTTTCCCGGAAAATGCTGATATTCTTATGTAACCAATTTCATCATCTAAAAACTTATAAATAATTTTATTTTCAACGGGTTTCTTCTCTTTTATTAATCTTTTAACCTCAATTGTTTTAATTGTATTATCCATGTCTTTTAAAGTAAGAGAAATAGATATATTTGCTTTCCCATGAAAGAAAAGAACTCGAAGTTTCCATTGCGGTTTTTTGAAATAAATTGGAAGGGAGTTAATGTAATTGGATACTGAAGAACCATTTACTCCTGTTATTTCATATCCTTTCTTCAATCCTCTATTCTCTGCTGGAGAACCTTTTTCAACATAATCTACAATCACTCTATTTTCTTTTAATGTAATAAATGCTCCAATACCAATCAAATTAAAAGGAGGTTTAATAATATCTGCATGCCCATCATCTAATCCTGCTAACATATCCCTCAAAATTGAGATATATTCTTCGTCATCTATTGAATCTAAAGAAGATTGGATAATGTATCTATATTTTTTATAAATTTCATCCCACTCGATATTTCTCATTTCAAAAAAAGGAAATTGCTCTTTTACTGATTTATAAAGTTTTTCAAAATTCTTGATCCTCTCTTCCTTAGTTAAGCTCCAAAGAAAAGAGCTTATTAAAAACAATAAAACAATTAAAACTCTTTTTTTCCTTTTTTTAAATATGGCTTTTTCCCTCCTACTTGCACTTTATTTCTCTTTCGGTCTCTCATTGAAGAAATTTAAAATATTGATTATGAATTTTTTTATTATATTTAAGGGGTGATTCTTACTTTAATTACTTTCTCAATACGATCTTGAGGTGAATGAATTACTAATCTATAATCTCCCGGAAAAATTCCATGAAAATCCAAAAGGTAAATTTCATTGAATATTTTTGTCTTCTTATCGAAGTAAGACTCGATCTTCTGGGAGAATGTATTTGAAATAAGTTCTTCATCTTTATAAAGAGAAAATCGGAAGGAAAAGTCTTTGGATTCATCTGGATTATAAATCTGTAAAAATAGAGCTATTTTTGATCCTTCCCTAAATTCATTGTCAACCAATGGGAAAAAATTGGCTTTCGAAAGATTTAGAGCGCCGTCTCTCTTAGAAATTGTAAATGGAGCACCATCGCTACTTATATCGCTTCTTATGAAACCTAAAATGGAATTGAGGATACTCGCATGCCCCTCTCTCTTCAGTTCGGGTATCTTCAAAGTAGCTTCCCATCCAGCAATTCTATCTTCACCATGTCTTAGAATAATTAAACCACTATACTCTCCGGGTTTTAGTTTTAGTTCTGAGGTTCCAAAAGCATAGTATAAGAAAGGGGAACCTTTTTTAATGGCATCCCTTACCCTGAGCTTTGTCTCGCCTATATGAAACTTCTCTCCCTTTTCTTCCTTTATACCGAACATAACAGTAAGCTCCTCAGGAGAATCTTTAAAATTTTGGAATTGGTTCAAAGGAATCGCTAATCTCATCCAGAATTGGGGAACTTCACTTTCGAGAAAGAGGCTATTCATTTTACAGGAAAAGGTGATGTCCCTGAAGAAAGATGGAGAAAGAAATGCTAAAGCAATGTTTCTTCTCTCAAGCTCTTTTTCAGTAAAATCCATATAACCTTTTTTGTATCTTACAATAAGATCGGGTCTTTTCACTTTTATTTTTACTTTGTGAAACTTTCCATCCTTCTCTTCTCTGAGAGGCTTATAGGCTATTTCGTAGAAGTGTGTGAGGTCTCTTTCAAGGTATTTAACAAATTCTTCATATTTTTTTTTATCTCTCAGATAAAGGCCCCCTGTCTCCTCTGCTATTTTTTCAATTGTGTAAAGCTCTCCCGTCCATTGTTGTATTTCATCTTTCCAGAATATTTGAGATGCGCCAGGTCCCCATGGAAGCTCACCGTAATCAAGCGTTAGTTCTAGTCCCTTCGGGGAAAGAGTGTAAAAAGTTATATTTTCTTCGTTGATCAATTTTAAAAATCTATCAAAAACTTCACGAGAGTCGAAGTATTTTTTTCCATCAAATATCTCAAAAGGATCGAATAATTTAACAATCCTACTTCTAACAGAAAATCCATCACTTATAAGAAGCACTATCTTTATACCATCGAATCCTCTTATATAATTTATAGCAGTCAAAAAAGCACTAAACGACCGTTCAAGTCTTCTTCTTATTGCAAGGCTTCTTTCCAAGATTACTGATTCCGTGAAGAAATGATGGCTTGACATGAATCTATTCTCGATACTTAACTTAGCATCTTTTTCAATTTCTTTCATTGTTCTTTCTGAGGTTTGCTTTTCTATCTCTTTCCATAAGTCCCCTTTGAACTCTGATATTTGAGTAAGAATTGAACTCCTTTCTGAGGAAAATGGTTGGATTATTCTAACGCCATATTCTGGATTCAATTCCATTATTGAGATTTCCTTTGTTTTTTCTAAAAGTGTTTTCAACATCTTTTCAATTTCTGGTAAACTGCGAAGAAGAAAGAGAGGATTGTTATTAATATTATCGAATAAAATAATCAATCTCTTCTCACGAGCGGAAGGTTCTTTAGCTTCTTCAATTGTTTCTGATTTTTTTATTTCGATAAGTTCTTTTGCAGGTTTTACCACATTAAAATAGTGAATTTTAACCTTCTTTCCATCCTCATATACCTCAAAATCATCCTTTGTAAGATCCTCAATGAAATTTCCTTTTTTATCACTGACAAAAACCTCTATTAATACGAGTTCCACCCTGACTTCATGATCTATGGGTTTAATCTTTTCTTTTAAAAATTTCTTTGCGGGATGGTGTCCTAAGCCCGCTGATCTCTTTAAATCCAATATTGCTTTTTCTATCAAGCCGAGATGATAGTAGCTGATTCCTCTTCTGTAAAGTGTCTCCGCATCGTCAGGATTCAGTCTTAAAGCCTCGCTGAAATCCTCTATCGCTTTTTGATATTCTTCTCGTTTCTCATAACAAATACCTCTGTTGAAATATGCTTCTTTATAATAAGGATTAAATTTTACAGCCTGCGTGAAATCCATTATAGCCATCTCATATTCCTCCAATTCTGAATAGGCAATTCCGCGATTGTTGTAAATTTCAGCATTTAAAGGATTTAAATCTATCGCCTTTGTAAAATCTTTAATAGCTTTTTCATATTCTCCATCTTCAGAATAAAGAAGCCCTCGGTTTAAATATGAACTCCAGAATTCAGGATTAATTTCCAATGCCTTTACAAAATCCTCTAATGCCTTCTCCTTTAATCCCATCCTTAGATAAGCCATTCCCCGTAGATCATATGCTTCTGGAGATTTTGGATTTAAGCTCACCTCTTTTGTGAAATCTTCAATTGCTTTATCATATTCTCCTATTTCTAAATAAGCTAAACCCCTGTTGTGTAATGATTGAGGATACCCCTTTTCTAATCTTATGGCTTCAGTATAATCCTCAATTGCCCTATCGTATTCGCCTGAGTTGTAATAAGCTACCCCACGATTGTTGAATGCTTCCTCATATTTAGGATTTAGCTTTATTGCCTCTGTGAAATCTTCTATTGCTTTATTGTATTCTTTTAGCTCACTGTAAGCAATCCCACGAAGGTTAAATACTATGGCAAGGGAAAATTTCTTTGCAGGCTTTGACCATGATTTTATGGACTTAGAGAGATACTCTATTGCTTCATGATAGTTTTTATTATTCAGGGCTCTCTCACCTTTTTTGTAAAAATTCAAAAAATCACTGGAGAAAGAATAGTTAAATAAAAGTAAGAAAAGGATGAGAAAAAAGTTTATTTTAAGTGAGAATGGAAGGAATGTGCTTTTCAATTTATTTATATTTTAAAAAATCGAGTAATTCTTTAGCCTTTTCCTGATTTTGACCTCCCAATGATATATGTTTTTCCAGATAAAATTTTGCCTTTTCCCAAGATTTTTTATCGAAATATACTCTTCTGTATATTCCGATCCAAAGTGGCCATCGATTCCGATTCAAACCGGCCACTGATTCTGATTGAAAGTGGCCACCCATTCCGATTTATTCCGGCCACTTTTTCGATGAAATCAGAATTTGAAAAAGT